>NZ_DIXC01000020.1 GCF_002435945.1 Mesotoga sp. UBA6090 | reverse complement strand
AGAAATACGACAAGTTCGCTACTCCATATGAAAGAGGGCTTAACTCTCCCTGGATTGACTGTACAAAAAAAGATGAGCTTCGCAAGGTTCACGAAGCCCTAGACTTATACAAACTAAAGAGTAATATAGCACATTCTCAGGAATTATTGGTTGACATACAAATACTAAAATCTAAGTCAAAGGGAGGTGTTCTTAATTCCCTTCAATTCGATTTCGAGTAGATTCTATTTTGATGCATTAACTCTCTCTTGAGTAGATTTAATTATGATGCATTACGTATTGCGATTAAGATCTAGTCTGCAAGTGAGATATCCTCTCTCATTGACATGAGGCCGGCAGTTATCGTTATCACGACTGCGATTGATAGATTCACTACACAAGGGATAACCGCCTGGGAAGGGCTGAAATCAAGCATTGAAATTCCCTGGAGGAGCACCAGAAGGGATGTTGTCGGCAGGTTTCTACTGAAAGATTCAAGCCAGTCGGGAAACATCGAATGGGGAACAAGAATTCCGCTCAGAACAAGCAAGGTCGTAACGATTGATATAGAAGTTAGCTGAGCGCTCCTCGAGGAATTGAGAACGGTGCCTATCAGTAAACCGAGAGATGTGAACAAGAAGATATACACCTCTATTACTGCCAAATAGAGCAGTACGTTGGATGCTACTTCCAGTCCAAAAAACCTTCCAGCTACCATGAATATCAGGACCTGTGCCGTCGAGAACAACATGAAGCTTACTACCTTAGCGCCTATATACTCTATTGACCCGATATTTGAAAGTCTCAGAAGGTCGATTACGCCGTTTCTTCTATCTTCAAAGATACCTGTTGCAGCACCTATTGATGTCATAAACATTATCGTTGTAACCAGCACTATTGGGAAGAGAAGAGAAGAGAAACTGAGTTTCGATTCAGAAATCCCTTCCACTGTAAGAGAAGGAGCCACATAATTTGGATCAATATCTACGGTCTTCATGAATTCGGGATCCGCCACCACGGGGAGAGCCTTGAATTCCCTCAATACATTACTCAAGACCTGATAGACTGCAACTGCGGTCTGCATAGAGCCGGGATTTGGTATGAAAACTAGCTCAGAAGGTTCCTGAAAGAGAAGTTTGTTCGCAAATCCCCTAGGGATTATGAAGACACCGTCCAGTGTGTCTATTACTGAATCGATTTCCTCCCTGCCAGACAACTGTATGATATTCTCTCCCTTAATCATTGAATTGGCATACTGAATGAAGAAAAGCCCTATGAAAGTCTTATCTTCGTTAATAATTCCAATTCTTAGATCGGAATAACCACCAGTGTCAGAAGTTATAGCGGAGATTGACGCCAGTAGTACTGGCAGTAACACCAGCACTAGAAGGAAGGCCCTTGATTTCAAAATGAGAAGAAGATCGTTCTGCACAAGTCTAATAAATCTCAAGTAAAGTCCCTCACTTCAATCCTTTCTGATACTCAATCAAAATCTTCGCAACTTCTTTTCGCATCTATTATACTCTTTCGAGATGACTCAAAACCTCTAAGTCATTTCTTACTGGAGTGATGAAGCAAATTTCTCGAAAAGATCACAAGCAGGATTCATCTAGTTTGCGTCAAGTGGTAGAATCACAGTAAGAACAGATTCGCCAGTTTTTACTTCGAAATCTGGAATGCGATCTTGGAGGTGCATAAATGAAGAGGTTTATAGTATTCGTTTTACTAATCATCGGGTCTTTGACACTTGCCAACGTTTATTCTATGGCTGATAGACTCCCTGCAGAGTCTCATAGTATTCTCGTCGTTGAGAATCTGAAAGAGAATTACGATGAGACAAAGCAAACCGTTCTCATGGATATGGTTCTTAACCAGCTTGCTATAGAGCAGCTGATAGCCCAGTACGTCGAAATGCTAGCTTACAACAACGGTCTCGATCCCAAGGATATATACAAGGTTTTTGACGGAGATTTTGGGCTGGCTGTATGGGTCGACTCAGAGGGCAAGGATCGTTTGGTCGCTGTTTTTGGTCCGATTGAAAATCCAAAAACACTGAAGACTGCCATCGAAAAAGTCCTTCCACAGCTGCTGCCCTCAGATATGAAATTGAATATTGCTGTAGATCAAGAGTATCTCTATATAGGTGATATTGAGTCCTATTCGCTTGCTGAAAAGGGGTTCGACCTCACTTTGGTCATGGCAGACCTTTCTCCTGGCTTTGGTTACTTCTATTCTGCAACGGGAGATAGTGTTCAGAAAGGTTCTATATGGAATGACGAAGAAGTTCTAATAGCAGAGTTTCTTTCTATACCGCAATCAGAAAAAAGTAGGGAGAAGTTCTCGGAGATTCTTAGCGGAGCCTCCGTCTCAGGGCTTGAAGCCGGTCGCCATCTTCCTCTTGCTTCTGGATCTGTGAAAATTAATAACTTCTCATTTCTTTCTGATCTAGATGTTGAGCAAATGGGATTGATACCTTTGGATTTGGAGGCGCTAAAAATCGGTAATCTAAGCATTAGTGAGTTGTCCGAAGATATGAACGGCGAAATCATGATCGATGCCAATATCTCGGTAGATGATATCTTTGCAAGTCTAATGGGTACAGGGGGAATGACAACTGAAAGTACAGACTCAGCTGGCTACTCCTACGTTGTGAGAGCCTCCTACAGAGGCACATTAGATAAAATTAAGTCCATGATAGAGGAGGCAGAACCGAATCTAAAAGTGTTGGTTTCCAACGACAGCCTATTAGTGGAAGGGCAGTATATCTGGATCCAGGACGGATGGCTATACGTTTCATCAAAGAATCAGACTGGAACCAATGAGGCGCTTCAGAAAGGAGTAATTGTCTCCGAATTGGTTACATATAACAAGCTTCTGGGTTTCGCAGGAATGGAGGGATTTGCCAGGTTATTTGTCGATTCCGGGTACATTTTGACAGGTCTTATGGGTCTCGAAATTGAAAGCGGAGTTCTTCTAAACAGCCAATATTTGGAAGAGACGGGTGGAGTGAGAAGTTTAATAGTGATCATGTAAAAAAAGTGCCCCTGCACCTAGCGGAGTGGCGGGGGCAAGAACATCTCGATGACATAATTATACCTATTTCGAGTAAGTTAGTCAAGTGTATACTCATAGGAGATTCGGCTTGCGGATAGACAAATACTTGAAAGCAAATGGAATTATTAAACGAAGAGTGGTTGCAAAAAGAGCGATTGAAAAGGGTTACGTATTAAGAAACAATACTCCGGCAAAACCATCTTCTGAAGTCAGACCCTATGATATCGTCTCTATAAGGTTTTCAAACAGAACGCTAATTGTGAAGGTGACTGAAGATTTCGGGTCGAAGGTTGTTCAGGAGATTAGAGAATGACCTCCCCTGACTTGATTTCTATGACTGTCCCGCTTTCTTGTTCGATCAACAATGATGAAGGAGTAATGCTCTTAATTATACCAGTGACTTTGTCGTCCTTGTGTAGGGATACAGTTATCTTATCGTTCTCCGCAAAAGCGAGGTATTTCTTCCAGCGTCTTGTGAGATATCTGCTTTTTCCTCTGATAAGGTAGGTCTTTCTGAGAAACTCTATTCTCTTAAGAAGCCTGTCTAGAAGCGATTCAAGTGATATGTGATCTCCTTTCACGGCACTTAAGCTTATGCCGGTTTGCTTAATTTCATCGGGCATTTCATTGTTGACGTTGATGCCCATACCTACTACGATGGCATTAAGCGATCTGCCCGTGAATACCGCCTCGGTGAGAACTCCGGCGACTTTCCTGTTGTCGATCAGAACATCATTTGGCCACTTGATCCTTACAGATTTGAAATCAAGCTGGAGAAGAGTTTCAGCAATAGCGACGGAAGCAATCTTCGTATATTCATTTGGTTCCCTAATCAATGTTGGTTTGAAGACTATCGAGAACCACAATCCGCCTCTGCTCGAGTGCCAAACTCGTTTGTGCCTCCCGTAACCATCCGTCTGCGCTAGAGCCCAGACTACTGTGCCTGAAGGAAGCCTGTCCAGGTTATCAACAGCGAATCGATTTGTGGAGTCTATCTCAGAGAAAGAAATCACGTTCTCTCCAACCATCATATTAGGGCCTGCCTCTCCAGACAGTTAAGAAATGTCAAGGAGCATCAGATTTCTTCGGCGCCCTCAAAGGCATTCTTTTCGTCGGGGAAGGTACCTGACTTAACCTCTTTATCGAAATTCGAGAGGGCCTCGATTATCTCCGATTTCAGGTCTGCAAATCTCTTAACGTATCTTGGTCTCGATTCGTCGTTGATTCCCAGAAGATCATGCCATCTAAGAAACTGCCCGTCACAATATCGCCCTGACCCGAGACCGATGGTAGGTACAGAAGTATCCTCCGTTAGCCTCTTTGCTACATCTTCAACGACCATTTCGAGAAGTATGGCAAAGACTCCGGCTTCTTCAAGATCGTTTACAGATTCAATTAACCTTTTTATACTCTTTTCGTCTCTTCCCTGAACGTGGTACTCCCCAACCAAACTGGCATGCTGAGGAGTGATGCCAATGTGGCCCATTATGGGGAAACCTCTGTCTACCAGATACTTTATTAGATCGGCCGTTTCGAACCCGCCCTCAATCTTCACTGCGTTTGCTCCATGCCTCAAAAAAGCCACGACGTTCTCAACGGCTCTTTCTGTAGAACACTGATAGGAACCGAAGGGCAAATCTGCAACAATAAATCCGTTCTTTGAACCTCGGCGAACTGATTTTAGAGACCAGATCATTTCGTCCATCGTAACAGATAGGGTATCCCTCTTCCCCATAACAAGAGTTCCTAGAGAATCTCCAACCACTATTATGTCTATCCCCGCCTCTTCGGCGAATTTCGCTTCGAAGTAACTGTATGCGGAAACCATGGAAAGCTTCCTTTTATCCTTTGATTCAGCAATCTCTCTCACATTCATAATAACCTCACTTCTCCTTCTAGATCATCTGCTTGTCCAGCTTCGGTCTCTTCCTCTCGTGGAGTATCTTGAATCAATGAGACGTCTCCGGTTCGATTATACATTTTTGTTGGCCTTCAAGACAAAGTGAACCCAAAGACTACATATCTACCGTTATAGCCAAATGAAGGCTGTAATGCGTAAGGAGATTCAGAAGTTATATAATCATATTGAACTGAGAGGAGAGTATATGAAGCGCAGAGTTGAGTTCTTGCTTCCGGCAATTATGGTTTCTCTGATGATATTTGGTCTCATAGTGCTGTACAGTGCCACTTTTGGTGATAGAGAGGAGTACCTGTTCGGCAGGCAACTAGTATGGGTTCTGCTCTCTTGCGCGGTTTTCGTTTTTACTGCCTACGTAGTCAAGAGAGGTTTTTGGAAGAGTATTTCCTTTCTGTTGGTGTTTCTCTCTGTTGTCACATTGGGCGCAGTTCTATACCTGGCTCCGGTTGAAGGTTCTCGAAGATGGATAGACCTTGGCATTGCCAGTTTTCAACCATCTGAGCTCGCAAAATTCTCCGTAATAATCTTCCTTGGATATATTTACTCCAGAGAAGGGAAGAGCAAGTATGGACTTTTCTTTCTGGGTGTGCTCGTTACTGGTGCCTTCGTTGGGCTGATCTATCTGGAGCCCGACCTGGGAACGACTATTATCGTTATGGTCATTTGGTATTTCATGACTTTAGTCAGTAAGAAATACGATAAGCTAATGATTGCAATGACCGCTCTTATCGCTTTGCTGGTGCCAATAGTCTTTATGTTCGGCCTCAAACCTTACCAGCGAGACAGACTGTTGAGCTTCCTTCATCCCGAGGAGTACGCCTCCGGGGCAGCTTATAATACAATACAGGCAATCAGGGCAATTGGCTCCGGCGGTCTCGAGGGCACCGGAATGCTTCAGGGAACTATGAACAGGTTCGGGTACGTTCCAGCAGATCACACCGACTTCATCTTCTCGGTTTTGGGTGAGGAGTGGGGCTTCATCGGAGCCGTCTCGCTGCTAGCTTTGTATTTGCTCCTGATGTGGAGGATTTGGTCGATCACAAGAAAAACCGGAAGCGAGTTTGGTAGAATAGTTCTTAGCGGAATATTCGCAGTTTTTGCCTTTCACGTGGTTCAAAATGTAGGAATGAATCTGGGACTCCTGCCGGTTACTGGGATCCCGTTGCCTTTTGTAAGTTACGGCGGATCATCGTCGATGATATTTGCTCTCGAGTTAGGAATAGTTCATAGTTACACAACTGAAGGGGTTGAATATGACAAAGAACGTAGAGAGTCGTAGATTGTGAGGGGGTACTAATGAGACTCATAGAATCAGTGCCAAATTTCAGTGAGGGTAGAAGACTGGACGTAGTTGAGCAGATTGTTGAGGAAGCCAGGAAGGTAAACAACGTTTGGGTTCTTGATTATTCAAGTGATCCAGATCACAATCGTTCTGTAGTTACCATAACTGGAGAACCTGAAGCAGTAGAGATTGCGTTGTTCAACATGACTCAAAAGGCGGAGGAGTTAATCGATTTAAGAAACCACTCCGGTGAACATCCAAGAATGGGTGCAACCGATGTTATTCCTCTCGTCCCAGTCATGAATACGACGAAAGAAGATTGTGTTACGCTTTCAAAGAAACTTGGAAAGAAAGTAGGAGAGGAACTTAAGATCCCCGTTTACCTGTACGAGGATTCTGCATCTCTACCTGAACGGGTAAGTCTTTCAAACATCAGAAAAGGGGAATTTGAGAATTTTGCTTCGAAGATTGAAAGCGCGCAGTGGAAACCCGACTTTGGTCCTTCAGAGATTCATCCGTCTGCGGGAGTGGTCGCTATAGGTTGCAGAGAATACTTGATTGCTTTCAACGTTAATTTGGGAACTGATAAGATCGAGATTGCAGACAGAATTTCTAGATCAGTAAGGCATATAAGCGGAGGATTTCGCTACGTGAAAGCTCTTGGGTTCAGACTAGAGGACAGAGACATTGTTCAGATTTCGATGAACATGACGAACTACAAAAAGACGCCTCTCTTTAGGGTTTTTGAAGTAATAAAGTCAGAAGCAGAGAGATACGGTGTTCCGATCGTTGGCTCCGAAATCGTCGGTCTTACTCCTTTACAAGCGCTTGCCGAGGTTGCTGAGCACTACTTAAGACTGGAAAAGTTCTCATGTTCTACGATTCTCGAGAAAAGGGTGCTGGACTTCATCGCAGATAGGGATAAATAAAAATGCCTTCCGAGCTCGCTATTCTGAATATTCGACAGGTCGCATCTCCTCCAAAGGCTGGCCCGCTCCGGGGCAAAGAGATGTCTTTTCTCGAGATAAAGCACGATGTGAACATCGCTATAGACGGAGGAAAGATATCTTACGTCGGCCAGGAATACGTGAAGGCTGACCAGTACATTGACGGCAGGCAATCCGTTGTCATCCCGGGTTTCGTTGACTGTCACACACATATCCCGTTTGTTGGAAGCAGGAGCGGCGAGTTCATTATGCGCCTCTCCGGGAAGAGCTATATGGATATAATGAACGCCGGCGGAGGTATCAGATCTACCGTAAAAGAGGTCAGAAAGGCTTCGGCAACAAGAATCCTTGCCGAGTCATTAGATTTTCTAGATTCTATGCTCTCACTCGGTGTTACAACGGTTGAAGGGAAGAGTGGATATGGTCTGGATAGGGAAAATGAGCTTAAGCAGTTGAAGGTCTTGAGAGCACTAGATTCCATTCATCCGGTCGATGTTGTTCCAACTTTTCTGGGTGCTCATGCAGTAACTGAAGAGTATAGATCAGCAGGAGAATTCCTGGATCTAATGGCAGAAATGTTCGATGATCTGGTGGGACTAACAGACACGATAGATATCTTCTGTGAGAACGGGGTCTTCGACGAAGATCAGTCCAGACAATACCTGATGAAGGCAAAAGAGAAGGGTTTCAAAGTGAAGCTCCATGCTGACGAACTTTCAGCCTCAGGCGGAGGAAGACTGGCAGTTGAATTGGGAGCTATTTCGGCAGATCATCTCATTTCGGCTGACGATGAGACTTTAGCCCTTCTGGCAGAAAGTGAGACAGTGGCTACTCTTCTTCCGGGGACTTCATTCTTTCTCAATGAGCCTTTTGCCAAAGGCCGGAAACTAATAGATCTCGGGGCAATAGTAGCGATAGCATCGGATTTTAATCCGGGCTCCTGCAATATATTCGATCCGTTTTTCATTATCTTCCTGGCGGTCTCTCGTTGTGGTCTTTCTGTTGAAGAGGCTATAAATGCCTATACTGCGAACAGTGCAAAGGCGTTGTGCCTTGAGAATAAGAAGGGCAGGCTTGAGGTTGGATACGATGCAGATATGGTGCTAATAAGAGCAGAAGATTATCGTGAAATAGTCTACAATTTCTCCATGGATCTTGTAGAAGGTGTAATTAAGAACGGGAACAGGCTAAGATGAATATAAAGGTTGTTGTTACGGGAAAGCCGAAGTCGCATTTTATCGTTGAAGGGATCGAACAGTACAGAAAATGGCTTACGAGCTTTGCAAGAGTTGATCTTGAGTGTTTCCCGCTGGGTGGCAAAACCCTTAGGGAGAGGGAAAAGGTTAAAGAGAAAGAAGGAAAAAGGTATCTGAAAATTGCCAGCCCGTACGACACAATTGTCCTTCTTGACGATCGGGGAGAACAATACTCATCAGAAGAGTTTGCACGAATGCTTGAAAAGTGGCAAAATATAGGAGTAAGTAGTCTGTCTTTCTTCATCGGAGGACCGTTAGGTTTTAGTGAAGAGGTTCTTTCTAAAGGGTGGCAGAAGTTGTCTTTGTCAAGAATGACATTTACTCATGAAATGGCTGTTCTCGTACTTCTGGAGCAGCTCTTCAGGGGATTCACCATTCTGGACAACAGACCGTATCATTATTGATCTGGAGGTGCAAATTAGAAGTGGAAGACCCTACTAGTAGCGGGGATCCTGTTTCGCTCTTATTGAATTTAGTACTACTTGGCTTTCTTCTTTACCTTTCGGGCGTCTTCTCTGGAACAGAAACGGCTCTCATGACCATGAGCAAATTGAAACTACGCGATCTTATGGATAGCAAAGAAAAGCGCTTCAGCGGGTCGGTGAAATACTTTATCGATAACCCGAATTCAGTTCTTACAGCCATACTTGTGATGAACAATGTTGTAAATATCCTTTCTTCGTCACTCGCGACTTTAATTGCACTTCGACTTCTTCCGAATAATTCGGCTGGAATTGCCGCTGCGCTTGTTACAGGAATCATGACTTTTCTCATTCTGGTGTTTGGAGAGATAACTCCGAAGATTTTCGCACGTGAGAATTCAGAGAGATTCTTCAGAAGAATGATAACGGTAATCACTGTAATCACTGTGATCTTGAAACCTCTCTTGTGGCTCTTATTACACATCTCGAATTTTTTCATAGTAGTTGTTGGGGGAAAGAAGGCCGATTTCGCACCATTTATTACTGAGGACGAGATAAGATCTGCCGTAGATGCCGGTCATGAAGAGGGAGTACTCCAATCGGAAGAAAGAATGATAATGAAGAGAACTTTGGAATTGAAAGACATCTCAGTAAAAGAGATAATGACTCCTCGAGTAGAGATCGAGGCGCTGGAGGAAGAACAGCCGCTAATAGATTTGATGGAACTTGTCCAATCAGAAGGCTATTCGAGATATCCGATTTACAGGGAGAACATTGATAGAATCGTTGGCGTATGCTACGCCAAAGACCTGCTGAATTTCATTCTAGAAAGAAAGGACAATAACGTTCTTCAGAATATTCATGTTGAAGAGATAATGAGAGCTCCGTATTTCGTGCCCGAAACGAAAAAAGTCGACGATCTGCTGAGAGAATTCCGAGAGAAGAAAAATCATCTTGCGGTGGTCATTGATGAGTATGGAGGAACGGCAGGAATAATCACCATGGAAGATGTTATAGAGGAACTCACAGGCGAGATCCTCGATGAGTACGATGAGGAGTCAGAAGAGATGATGATAGAGAGACTTGGTGAAAATGAGTATATTGTTGATGGAATGACTCCGATTAATGATATAGAGAGAGAACTGGAACAGCCATTTCCCAATACTGAATTTGAGACAATAGGTGGGTACCTGCTTGAAGTTCTTGAGAGATTTCCAGAAGTGGGAGAAAAGATAATCGTAAATGGTTTCACTTTCGAAATCCTTGCGGCTGGAAAGAATAAAGTAGAGAAGATCAGACTCAATGTTGACAGGAGGGGCGTTGATGAAAGAAACTTCAGAGGAGAAAGCACTAATACAGAAGGCTATTGAGGCAAAGGATAGATCATATTCCCCCTACTCGAGATTTCCGGTCGGAGCGGCACTGTTGACAGTGGAGGGGGAGGTTTTCGTTGGAACTAATGTGGAGAACGGTTCATACGGACTCTCCATGTGTGCAGAAAGAGCGGCAATAGTATCTGCAGTTTCAAAAGGTTACAGGAAATTCAGGAGCATTGCCATAGTAAGCAACCAGAAGGAGCCAACCTCCCCATGTGGCGCATGCAGACAGTTCATGGTGGAATTCGGCGACTTCGAAGTAATTCTTGTAGGAGATGAAAGGATTGTCAGGACAACCTCCTATGAGCTACTGCCGTTTCATTTCGAGATGGAGAAGTAAGATGGAGCTTTCAACTGGGAAGGAAGAAATCTTCTCTGGCAGAATCCTCAAACTTGAGAAGCATACTGTAACTTTGCAGGATGGAAGCACTGCATCTAGAGAGGTAGTAAGGCATTCCGGAGCAGTGGCAATTGTTGCGGTTTCCGGAAGCAAATTACTTCTTGTCAAGCAATTCCGTTTCCCGGTTCAGAAGTCTACGCTCGAAATTCCGGCAGGAAAACTGGATGCAGGCGAGAGTCCTGAAGAATGTGCCCGAAGAGAGTTACTGGAGGAGACGGGATACATTCCGAAAGATCTGCGTAAACTGGCAACGATTGAGACTTCGCCTGGTTTTTCCGATGAGATAATACACATCTATTTTTC
Organism: Mesotoga sp. UBA6090; assembly: GCF_002435945.1. Taxonomy (NCBI): domain Bacteria; kingdom Thermotogati; phylum Thermotogota; class Thermotogae; order Kosmotogales; family Kosmotogaceae; genus Mesotoga; species Mesotoga sp. UBA6090. The sequence goes on along the minus strand of NZ_DIXC01000020.1, from coordinate 2,494 downwards.
GGAAGTTGAAAGGGTTCAGGATCCGAGTCCCGATGTGGGTGAGTTTGTGGAACCGGTTGTGATTGACACCAAAGAGGCAATCGAAATGATAATCGACGGGCAGATAACTGACAGCAAAACGATCTCAGGTATTTTGCTCGCTTTTCTTGGAAAGGAAAGTGATTGTGATGATTAGAGTGAGATTTGCTCCCAGCCCTACTGGATTTCTTCATGTCGGTGGAGCAAGAACTGCGCTTTTTAACTATCTGTACGCAAAGCACTATGCAGGGAAGCTTGTTCTACGAGTTGAAGATACAGATATTTCTAGATCTACGAAGGAGTTCGAAGAACAACTGATGGAAGCACTTCTGTGGTTGGGCATTACATGGGACGAGGGACCAGATGTCGGTGGCGCTTTTGGACCGTACAGGCAAAGTGAAAGGGGAGAGATTTACAGAGACATGGTCAGAGATCTCCTTGAAAGGGGTCTGGCCTATAAGGTTTACGCTTATCCGGAGGAGATAGAAGAACTGCACGACAAGCTTCTTTCTGAAGGGAAAGCTCCACACTACGATCAAGTGATGCTAGAGTCCTTCAATTCGGCCGATAGAGTATCGGAATTTGAATCAAGACAGCTGAATCCTGTTGTCTTCTTCAAAATGCCCCGCAAGGAGTACCTGCTTTCGGACAAGATAAAGGGCGAAGTCGTCTTCAAAGAGGGGGCGATAGGTGATTTCGTGATCATGCGTTCCAACGGGCAGCCAATCTACAACTTCGCTGTAGTTGCCGACGATATCTCGATGGAGATTTCTCACGTAATAAGAGGAGACGACCATCTTTCAAATACACTGAGGCAACTGGCTCTGTATGAAGCCTTTGGGGTTCCAATACCCTCGTTCGCCCATGTGTCTATGATTCTCGGACCTGATGGTAAGAAGCTCAGCAAAAGGCATGGCGATACCTCGGTCGAGCAGTTCAGAGAAAAGGGATTTCTGCCTGAAGCGTTCTTCAATTTTCTTGCTTTGTTGGGTTGGTCGCATCCGGATGGGAAAGAGATTCTGCGGCATGAGGAGATAGTTGAAAGCTTCACTATTGAAAGGGTCAATACAAGCGCGGCGATCTTTGACGATGCCAAGTTAAGGTGGATGAATGGGGTTTACATTCGAGAGACCGATCTTGACAGGATAACGAATCTGACAATCCCCTTCATTGTGGAATCGAATCTTATGACTTCAGAAGAGGTTGTTGCAAACAGAAAATGGTTAAGAAGAGCTATTGACTCTGTTCGAAAAGGTGTTGAGACACTTTCTGAAGTACCCGAGAAAATGAGGTTGTATTTCGACGACCCTGAGTTGACTCCTTTCAGTCCATCCAATGATAGCGAAAAGGGAGTTTACAGGGCTCTTGAAGCCTTTAAAGATAGAGTAGAATATCTCGATTCCTGGAATAATGATGAAATAGTCGGGACTATTAGAGCTATCATAAAAGAGATGAAACCAGATAGAAAGGGTTTCTACATGACTTTAAGGTATATCCTTACATCGACCGAAGAAGGGCCCGAACTTGTAGATGTTATATTTCTTCTTGGAAGAAATAAGACGCTTAATCGACTTCAGCGGGCACTAAGGATGGCGTAGGAGAGGAGGCCGCGAGGGGCCTCTTCCTTTTTATCATGATTCCTTTTCGTAAGGCGTTCCCGAAGCTGCCGGGGATCTTGTCTTCCCAATAAAACCGCCCACCACTATAAGTGTAACGACAAAAGGAAGCATGTTGAAAAGTGGTTTGACACTTGCAGATACCGAAACGATCGAACTGCTTTGTAGCTGAAGATTCATCGCTTCTGCTGCTCCGAACAAAATCGCGGCCCACATCGCGCCCACTGGATTCCAGTTGCCCAGAATCATCGCCGCAAGAGCAATAAACCCTCTTCCATGAATCATATTCTCAACAAACCTTCCGAGCTCTCCAACAGATAGAAAAGCTCCTGCAAGACTGGCAAAGACACCGCTCATAAGAACCCCGAAATATCTTATCTTGAATACGTTTATTCCAAGCGTATCAGCGGCCTCTGGGTTTTCTCCAACGGCTCTCATTCTCAGTCCCAGAGGTGTCTTGTACATCAGGAACCAGCTCGCCGCTACGGAGATGATTGCAAGATAGGTAAAAGGACTCATAGAACCGAAAATATCCCCAATGAAAGGAATTTCCTTCAGCCAACCGGCTTCCAGATACGCAACTCTACCAATGAAATCAGTCTGGCCTTCATTTCCGAATATTGGAATCATCAAAAAGGACGTTGTCCCTTGGGCAATTATTACAAGGGCAGTGGCACTGACAATTTGGTTTGCAGACCACCTTATGCTAGCCCAGGCGTGGAACCAGGTGAACCCTGTTCCAATAATCACTGCCATCAGAACTCCAATCCACGCATTGCCTGAAAGGAGGGTGAAAACAATAGAGGTAAACGCTCCCATGAGCATAATACCTTCGAGAGCAATATTCGTAACTCCAGTGA
>NZ_DIXC01000019.1 GCF_002435945.1 Mesotoga sp. UBA6090 | reverse complement strand
GCCTCACAAAAGCGAGTAAATGGCTCCAAGCTCTTGCTCGCAGGGAGCCTCATCTATTTGTACACTGGACAATGGGGATATTCTATATGGCTGGATAATGGGAGCCGGATGAATCGAGAGGTTCAAGTCCGGTTCTGAGAGAGCCTGGGGGTGAAATCCCCCTGGGCTACTCACCGAGCGAGGATCTGTTCATCGTTCTTGGTCAAGATCAAAATCAAGATCGAGATCCTGACCAAAAGCATTGTCAGGACGACGTGAAGGAGTGTCATCCCGTATAGCCTGCCCCAAAGTGCTCCTGTTTGGGGGTTCTGCACGGGATCTTGCATCTAGGAGCCGCTGGACGCTGGTCAGAACAGTTCCAAGTGCCATGTTGCAAGTTGCAAGGCTGTAAGGAGCCGTCGTTAGTTGTCTGTCCAAAAAAGGAATTTGCCTTCGTTCTTGGCCAAGATCAAAGTCAAGCTCGGGATTCTGGCCAGAAGCACGCAGTTACTCTAAGTTGTCAAGTATAGAATTAGGATGACGTTAAGGAGTGTCATCCCGTATAGCCTGCCCCAAAGTGCTCCTGTTTGGGGGTTCTGCACGGGATCTCCCATCTAAGATCCGCTGAACGCTGGGAAGAGCAAAACCTAGATCCCGGATCGCTGTTTGGGATGACGTCTTCACTGCACTTATAATCCTGAATGGTTTAGAGTCACTTTTGTTCGCTAAACCCTAGACCCAAGACCTCAGACCCGTTGTCAATTTTGTCATGAACTTGTTTCAGCATCTCGCTCTTCAATACTCCGTTCTGATAAACCGCTTTCATCGACCCGATCTTTCTAACCCGCACTCTGTAACCCGCTCCAAGTAACCGTATTTCCCAACAAGCTTTTTTAACCCGATCCTTCGTTTTCCAGCGTACAGCCTTCAGCGTTTCTTATCCAAGCGGGTGTTTGCAAAAGAAGCGGGCTTTGCGTCTGTGAGAGGACTTCCCCCTCTTCGGGCGAACAGCCGTTCGCCCCTACAGAATCACCTAAGATTGTCATCCCGTAGTGTTCCTGTACGGGATCTCATCTCTTCTGTCTCGTCCTCTCTCCTAATCTCGTGTCCTTAACTCTCTCGGTCTTTTCGGCGAACGGAGAACCGTTGACGGTTGACCTGAGAGGCTTCCTGCGCAGCAGCATCACTTCTGCTCTTACGAGACCCTAGACCCCACACCCCAGACCCGGGCTCTTAACCAAGAACCTGGACGCGTAGCGTCGGAACGAAGAATTGCTCTTTACAACAATAGTTCCCAACGCTCTTGCCAGACCCTAGACCCCACACCCCAGACCCGGCTCATACGCTTTCTTCTCGGAGGACGGAGAACCGTTGACGGCAGACCTGTTCTAGTTGAACGAAGAACCACATTACTGGAATGTAAAAAATGGAGTCACCAAAGGTCTGTAATGCCCTTGCTCTTCCAAGCGATCAGCGGATCTTTGCTCTTAAGCGTACAGCGGCACTTCCGAAGGACGGGTTCATGTTCCTGGACGAAGGACCAAGGACGGTTCTTTCCGCTCCGCAACGAAGTACAACATTACAGCAATGTAAATAATGGAGTCCCCAAAGGGGGGAGGGAGGCTTTTCCGGGCAACTTATCCCCTCGAACCAATCTTGATTCTCAGCATATGCCTCTGCAGCTTCGCCTCGTTTCTAGCTCGTTCACGCCTGGATTTGCTAACTTCCAGCAATTCCTCTGCTCGTTTTAGGCGCTGCTTAGCTCTTTCTACGCTGATCTCCTCAGGAGTTTCCGCGGCATCTGTTACGATGGTCAAGCTGTCTCTCTCCTGGAGAACGTATCCTCCGTGAACGGCAAACAGCAGTGTATCAGAACCTGATTTGATCTCCATTACGTCAACGGTCAGCTTCATCAACGCAGGGGCCCTTTCGGGCAGGTAGCCGATCTCTCCTTCAGTAGATCTAAAAGAGATATAATCGGCTTGTCCCTCCCATTCAATTCCATAGGGAGTTATTATTGTTGTCTTCAGTTCCATCTTACTCATCCTGCGAAAGGGTCTTGGCCTTCTCGATTGCCTCGTCGATGGTTCCTACCATCATGAAGGCCTGTTCGGGAAGATCGTCGTGTTTGCCCTCGAATATCTCTTCAAACCCTCTTATCGTTTCCGATATCGGCACGTATTTGCCTTGCATGTTGCTGAATTTCTCGGCCACGAAGAACGGCTGGGTCAAGAAGCGCTGAATCTTCCTTGCCCTCTGAACGGCGAGTTGGTCCTCTTCCGACAACTCTTCCATACCCAGAATCGCAATTATATCCTGAAGGTCCTTATATCTCTGCAAAACCTCCTGGACCCTTCTGGCCACCTGATAATGCTCCTGACCGACAATCACCGGATCCAGGTTCTTAGACGTCGAATCCAACGGATCAACCGCCGGATAAAGTCCCTGCTCGGCTATTGAACGAGAAAGGTTAACAGTGGCATCCAAATGGCTGAAGGTAGTGGCTGGCGCGGGATCTGTGAAATCGTCGGCCGGAACGTAGATTGCCTGAACGGAAGTGATAGAACCCGATCTCGTCGAAGTGATTCTCTCCTGCAGGTTTCCCATTTCAGTGGCTAGTGTCGGCTGGTAACCGACCGCAGAAGGCATTCTTCCAAGGAGAGCCGATACCTCGGAGCCGGCCTGAACAAATCTGAAAATGTTGTCAATAAATACGAGAACGTCCTTTTTCTGTACATCCCTGAAGTATTCAGCCATGGTTATTGCAGAGAGTCCTACTCTAAATCTTGCTCCGGGCGGTTCGTTCATCTGCCCGAATACAAGAGCAGTATTCTCGATGACACCGGCTTCCTGCATATCCAGCCATAGATCGTTTCCCTCTCTAGTTCTTTCACCGACCCCGGCAAAGACTGAAAGCCCCTTCTGCTCGATTGCGAAGTTTCTTATTAGTTCCATGACTAGAACGGTTTTTCCAACCCCGGCACCCCCGGAGAAGCCTATCTTTCCGCCCTTGCTGAATGGCGCGAGAAGATCGATGACCTTTATTCCCGTTTCAAGTATCTCTACTTCAGTCTGCTGATCTGCGACCGATGGAGCCGCCCTGTGTATTTCCCAGTGATCGGAAAACTTCACTTCACCGTGCTCGTCTATCGGTTCCCCGAGAAGATTGAACATTCGTCCGAGAATCTCCTCTCCTACTGGTACTTTAATCTGTGTTTCCGTGTCAAGAACTTCCTGGCCTCTCACGAGTCCATCAGTGCTGTCCATGGCAATGGTCCTGACACTGTTATCACCTATTAACTGGGCAACTTCGAGGACTATCTCTTTATCTAAGAATTCGTTCTTTACTTTTAGGGCGTTCAAAATGTCGGGAAGTCGCCCTCCCTCAAACGATACGTCTACGACAGGACCGGTTATCGCGACTATTTTCCCAATGTTTTTTTCCTTTTTGTCGGGCACACTCACACCTCCAAAATCAATTAACCGTTAAGAGCCTCGGCGCCGTTTACAACTTCTATTATCTCCTGAGTGATATTCGACTGGCGCAGTTTGTTTCTTACCAAAGTCAACTGTTCTATCATACTTTTCGCATTCTCAGTTGCATTCTTCATTGCGGATTGTCTGGAGAAGAGCTCCCCGACCTTCGTTTCATACAAGCCCTGAAGAACCTTTGCCACAAGCCATGTATTAAGAACATCTTTATACAGAACCTCGATTTCAGGTTCAAAATCAAATAAGTCATTGTCGGGCTTTTCGAGATCTTCAACTGGAAGCAGCCTGACGGTTTTGGGCATCTGAGCGAGAGGATTCTTGAAATGGCTGAAAACCATTTTCAAGCCTGACGCTTTCTTTTCTTCCATGACATCGACAATGTCGTCAACGATGATCGCCGCCTCGTCAAGATCGGGAGTATCGTAGAAATGACTGAAAGCGGTAATAGGCAACCCGCTCTTCTTGAAATAGCTTTCTGCCTTGATGCCAACCGTAACGATGTGTATGATATCCGATCTTTCAACTTCGCGCTCTGCGGCCTTCATTATCTCGGCATTGAAAGCGCCGGCAAGCCCCATATCCGAGCTGACTACAAGAAGGATATCTCCTTGTCCCCCGGTTTCCGGATGGTTCGTATCTCCAAAGTAAGCTCTGGTAAGCGCCCTTTCCATCGCTCTTTCGTATAGCCTGACGAACTTCAGCCCCTTTTGAACTTTGTTTATTTTTGCCCGCGCGACCATCTCCATAGCGCGGGTAATCTGCATCGTCGAGTTCGTTGACTCGATGCGTTTCTTTATCGTCCGCAGTTTACCCTTGCTCACCGTCAATCATCCCCGCTCAGTAAACAGTTTCTTAGTCTCTTCTATAGCCATCTTAAGACGAGTCTCAGTTTCATGTTCGATTGACTTCTTCTCTTTTATTGAATTCAGCACATCACTGTAAGAGCTTCGAAGAGTCTTCAGAAGAGAGGTCTCGAAGCTCGAAATCTTTGAGTTTTCCATCTCATCCAGATAGCCCTTGGTTCCGGCATAAAGAACGACAACCTGCTCTTCAACGGGCATTGGGACGTACTGATCCTGTTTAAGAAGTTCCGTCAGTTTCTCTCCCCTTGTCAGTTGGTCGCGAGTGGCTTTATCGAGTTCAGTCGCGAACTGGGCAAAAGAGAGCAAATCTCTGTACTGAGCCAGCTCGATTCGAAGACTTCCCGCAATCTTCTTCATTGCCTTTATCTGCGCAGCACCTCCAACCCTCGAAACTGAAAGGCCAACATTGATTGCCGGCCGATTTCCCGCGTAGAAGAGGTTTGGATCCAGGTATATCTGTCCATCGGTTATGGATATCACGTTTGTCGGTATGAATGCCGATACGTCGTTTGCCTGCGTCTCAATTATGGGCAACGCCGTGAGCGATCCTCCGCCGTAGTTTTCGTTCAGTCTTGCCGCTCTCTCGAGCAACCTGGAGTGTAGATAGAAGACATCTCCGGGATAAGCCTCTCTTCCCGGCGGCCTTCTAAGCAGCAATGAGAGTTCTCTGTAGGAAGCCGCGTGCTTGGAAAGGTCGTCATATATTACAAGAGAGTCCTGGCCTTCAAACATGAAGTGCTCGCCCATTGCAGCTCCCGCATAGGGAGCGAGATAGGAGAGCGACGCCGTTTCGGAAGCCGAAGCGAAGACAATCGTCGTGTACTCCATCGCACCAAACTGGTTCAGCTTATCGATAATCCTTGCAAGGGAGGCCGTCTTCTGTCCTATTGCAACGTAGATACACTTGACGCCCTGTCCCTTCTGGTTTATTATCGCGTCGATCGCCATGGCCGTCTTCCCCGTCTGCCTATCCCCAATTATCAACTCTCTCTGCCCTCTTCCAATGGGGATTGTCGCATCAATTGCTTTTATTCCGGTCTGCAGAGGAGTGTCGACCGGTTTTCTCATTACTACGCCAGTTGCCTTGACTTCAACAGGTCTAAAATTCTCTGTTTTGATCGGCCCCTTTCCATCTAGAGGGATCCCGAGAGGATTTACGACTCTTCCCAGAAGCTCCGGCCCTGTGGGGACTTCCATGATCCTTCCGGTTCGTCTGACGAGATCGCCTTCCTTTATCTGCTCATATTCTCCTAGAATAACAATTCCTACATTGTCCTCTTCAAGGTTCAACGCAAGACCGAAGACGTTATTCTCGAATTTCACCAGCTCATTTGCCATGACGCCTTTGAGGCCGTAAGCCCTTGCAATGCCGTCACCTATTTGGATGACCTTTCCCGCTTCGAAATAATCAAACTCTATATCAGTCTTTTCTAACTGATTCTGTATAACTCTCGTAATCTCAGATGGACTGATCTTCACTCATTCACCTCCCGAGGGTCCGATCCCAGCTCCTGGCTCACTCTCTTCAAACGACCGCTGAGACTTGTATCTATTACTTCATCTCTGAACCTGATCACATATCCTGCGATTAGATTAGGGTTAAGGTTGACCTTCAGAACCCCTTCCATTCCCGTTATTTCCTTGACTTTCTTCAGAATTTCCTCTCTCTCTTCGGTACCGAGTTCCACTGGAGAATCAATTTCCACATCTATCCTATTACTTTCAAAAAGCAGTCTAGCGCCAAACGAGATTTCAATATCTGCCAGGAGTTCAAGCCGCTTCATCGATACAAGAAGAGAAACTAATCTCTCTATCTGTTTCAGAGGCTTTTGAACGAAGCTCAGAAGAATGCTTGCCTTTCTCTCGGCCGAGAGCGTCGGATCGAAAAGAAACTCTGAGAGTTCAGCATTAGAAACAATCTCAGAAAGCTCATGCAGCTGAGATCGTGCTTTCTCTCTATTGGACGGAGGAAGGCTCAAAAAGAGCGCGTTCGAATACTTGGCGGCCAGAGAAAGGATTCTCTTCACTCCTTGTCACCCATGCTCTCAAGAATCCTCTTTGCATACTGCTTCTTGGCAGTATCGTCCATCTCCTTCTGAAGGAATCTTCCCACCATTGCAACGGCTGCGGTCACAATCGCGCCCTTGATTTCGCCGGCAGCCTCATCGCGTTCACGCTGAATCTGAAGCTCGGCAGACTTGTACATTCTCTGTATCTCCTGTTGGGCATCTTCTCTCGCGTTTCTTACGATTTCCTCCGCCTGTTTTTCAGCCCGAGAGACGATCTCTTCGGAAGTAGAACGGGCTTCTTCGATCTTTGCTTGATATTCTCTCTTCAGTTCATTTGCTTCAGTCCGCATCTTTTCGGCTTCTGCGATTTCGCTCTGAATCTTCTCTTTGCGCTGCTTCATCACATCAAAGAACTTATCGAAAAGCAGCTTCTTCAGCACAAAGAAGAGCAGTAGAAAGTTCAGTATCGACAATATGGCTGTCAGATTAAGTTCAATCAAGTTATCACCCCTCCTCTACTCAGGGGAAAATGTTTAGACTACCAGAAGAATCATGAATGCTATGACAAGAGAATAAATACCGGTGGTCTCTGCAATTGCGTCTGCCAGAATCATTCTGGTTGTCAGTGTTCCTATCATTTCCGGCTGTCTTGCCATCGCTTCCATCGCACTAGCACCGATTCTACCTTCACCGATCCCGGCTCCGATTGCACCTATTCCCATTGCAAGTCCAGCACCGATAAACTTTCCCATCAACATCAAACCTTCTCCAATATCCACAATAAAACCTCCTTACTCTATTAATGAGCTAGTATATGCTATTGCAAGTATCGCAAATATCAATGCCTGGATAGCTCCAAAGAACAGTCCGAAGATACCCCACAACGCCGCCGGCAGAACAATGTACTTGACTAGATATCCGAGGATGACTATCAAGATCGCTCCTCCCATGATGTTTCCAAAAAGCCTTAATGCATGGGATAAGGGCTTCGCTATCTCGCCAATCAAGTTTATGGGAAACATCCACCAGATCGGTTCAAAGAAACTCTTGCCCCAGTTCTTCCAGCCCTTCACTTTTATAGCGTAAACGTGGCTCATGACAAAAACGAAGAATGCGAGCATGAGGTTCATATTGAGATCTGAAGTGGGCGCGTACCAAGTATCCGAGAGGATTGTGAGCTTGACCCCTCCTCCCTCCAGAGGAATCGCGTTGATGCCGGGGAAACTAGCTACGAAATTCGACACGATAATGAACAGGAAAAGTGAAGCGGCTATGTCAAATATCGGCCTCACAAACTCTTTCCTAGTAACCGAGCCTTTCACAAGATCTAGTATGTAATCTAGCAGCACTTCCAAAAGACTCTGTTTCTTGCCTGGAATAATCTTGAAGACTTTCACTCTCGTTGCCAAGAATATGATTATCGCCATGACGACCCAGGTCATTATTATCGTAAGCGGATTGACTCTGCTAAGGGGTCCTTCTCCGAAAGGCAACTGATAGATCCACCTCTGGCCGACACCCTCAAGCTGGAACTTGTAGCCCGTGGCAACTATGTAGATTATTACGGCAATATATCCGCCAAAGATACCTCCAAGAAATACCTTGTCGGACCTGGTTAGATTAAGTTTCACAGAGCCACCTCCCAAAGGCTATAGCGGCGATTTTTAGGTTCATCACGCCGAGAAAGCTTCCAAGGAAGAATTCAAGCGAGATGGTGGCCGCCGTAGCAAAACAGATACCGTAGAAAAAGTATCTTGCAAGAAAGCCAGCACGAACCCTCTTCTTCTCTCTGATCAAGATCTGCGCGTCATAGTTTATCAGTAATAGAGCGACAAGAGCAAAACCCGTTCCGTAGAAAACGCCGATTTCCGAACCAGAAAGTGGTGTAACAGCAAGAACGGCACTTTCAATCATTGCCAGGGCCGCCATTATTATCGATGTCTTCATCATCATTGTCCTTGTTTCTGTCATATCGCTCTGCCTCTTTCAAGAGATATCTGACTCCATTATATATGCCGGAGAAGGCTCCGAAAAGTAGGAAAAATGAAATCCACAACCTCTCCATACCGACAAATCTGTAGAGAAGGTAACCAAGACCGCCTGCGACCGCAATATTCGCGATCACAATTACTGCAAACTGATAAAGCGATGCAAGTGCAGTCCAGCTGATCCTGTCCCTATTCTCTTTCAAGTTGATGCCGTCTCCACGCTAGCACCAGTAATCGCCAACGGAGATTTCAATGTCAAGAGGAACGCTCAGAGCAACGACTTCTGACATTCCCTCCTGCAAGATCTCCTTGAGCTTGCGAAGCTCATTTTCGGGAGCCTCATAAACCATTTCGTCATGGACCTGAAGAATTGCAAAGCTTTCCATTTTATGCTCTTGCAGCAATTCAAAAATCTTTATCATAGCCATCTTCATGATATCGGCCGCCGTTCCCTGGATAGGCGTGTTTATAGCTATCCTCTCGCCCTCTTGAATAACATTCCTGTTCTTCGTCTTGAACTGCGGAATCTCTCTTTTTCTTCCGAACATAGTTCTCACAAGGCCCTTCTCCTTTGCTTGCGAGATGGTGTCCTTGATGAAAGTCCGCACCTGAGGATAAGCCTTGAAGTAGTTGGATATCATCTCTTCGGCAGCATTCGATGGGATCCTCAATCTGCTCGCCAAACCGTAAGAGGATATTCCGTAGATTATGGAGAAGTTCACCATCTTTCCTATCCTTCTCTGTTCATCAGTCACTTCGCTTTCCTTTATGCCGTAAAGGTTTGCGGCCGTGAGGCTGTGGACATCCTTGTCGTTCTTGAACGCATCGAGCAACTGCTCGTCCTGACTAAGATGAGCAAGAATTCGAAGCTCGATCTGTGAGTAATCTGCACTGACGATCCTCCAGCCCTTTTTCTGAGGAATTACACACTTTCGAATTTCTTTTCCCTCTTCATCCCGTATAGGTAGATTTTGCATGTTCGGATTGCTGCTGGAAAGCCTCCCCGTTCCCGTACCCGTCTGGTGATAGTTTGTGTGGATTCTTCCCGTCACTTTGTTTACGAGGCCCGGAAGCGAATCGAGATAAGTCGACTTCAACTTCTGGTACTTTCTGTATTCAAGAAGCTTCTGCACTGCCGGGTGCTCTCCGGAAAGTTCCTCTAGAGCATCCGCGCTGGTCGAATAAGAACCGCCCTTAGTCTTTCTTGAAGGTGTTAATCCCAGCCTTTCGAAAAGCACCTTTCCAACTTGCGAAGGGGAATTGGGATTGAACTGTTCTCCAGTCAAATCGAATAACTCTTCAAGGATTCGATCGAGAACCTTACCGTACTTGGCTGAAAGACTGGTGAGCGAGGGTACGTCGAAATATACACCGTTCAGCTCCAGGTCGGCCAATACGGGAATCAGGGACAGTTCCACGTTTCTGAATATGTCCTCCAGTTCCTGTTCGTATATCTTCTTTCTGAGAACCGATGAAAGTCTGAGCGCAATATCCGCATCTTCTACCGAATAACGCGCCGCCTCTTCGAGCGGAACCTTCGAAAAATCGGTGCCCAGCTGGTTCCTCTTCATAAGGTCTTCGAATTTGATTGTCTTGTACCCGAGAAACTTCATAGCCAGTTCGTCAAGATTGAAGCGTTTCGCGTCAGGCGAAAGAAGATAAGCCGCTATCATGGTGTCAAATTCCGGAGCTACCGGATGAATCCCATTTACAGAGAAGACCGAGTAATCGAACTTCAGATTCTGCCCTATTATCTTTGAGGCCTTGTCCTCGAGGATTTTCTTGAGACTTGGAAGAAGTTCTTCTTTCTTTGCCTGCCACCCTTCAGACTTATGAGCCACAGGGATATAATAGCCCGTCTCTTCTTCAAGGGAGATCGAGACCCCTACAATCTCCGCTGAATAAGGATCAAGAGAAGTTGTCTCCAGATCGACGGCAAATAAAGGGTTGCTCTGCATTTTTCGTAGGAGTCGATCCAGTTCCTTATCGCTACTCACGAGCTTATAGCCATTTATATCTGAAAGCGATTCGTCTGCTTCGTCTATTAGCTTGTATTCGTCGATCATCGAGGAAAACTCGAGCTTGAGGAAGACCTCGCGCAATTCCTTCTTCTTGAAGCCCTCATATTTGATGTCGTCGAGAGTGATCGTCAGGTCTTCATCGTCAAGAAGCTTCACAAGCTCCATGGACAGCTCAAGCGATTTTCTTCCGTCTATCAGCTTCTTTCTCAATCTCGGACTGAGCTGCCTCATGTTTTCGTAAATCCCGTCGATGTCTCCATATTCTTTCAGCAACTTCTGTGCGGTTTTGATGCCGATTCCCGGGACACCGGGGATGTTATCTGACGAGTCGCCCGCCAGTGAAAGGAGAGCATGGAGTCTCTTAGGTTCCAGCTCATACCTGGACTTGACCCTCTCTTCATCGTAGAATTCGAGATCGGTCAGACCCGTCACAAACCTTAGAATGTGGATCTTTTCATCTACAAGTTGGAGAAGATCCTTGTCACCGGTAACCACAAGCACTTCATCTACTTCATTGCGATACCTGGTGGCCGCCGTAGCAACTATGTCATCGGCCTCAAGCCCCGCAATCGAAAGGAATTTTATTCCGAAGGCCTCGACAAGGTCTGGAATGTCCTCAAGCTGCGCGACGAGAGCCTCGGGCATCGCCTCTCTAGTCGCTTTGTAAGATTCGTATGCTTCATGGCGCTTTGTAGCTTCCTTTCTGTCGAAAGCAAAGATCGCGTAGTCGCCTTTCTTCATTTTCTCTCTCGTGAATTTCGAGAGCATCCGTGCAGTTCCAAACAGGGCGTTCGTCGGTTCTCCCTTTGAATTGGTAAGAGTAACATCTATTCCGTAATAGCCCCTATAAAAAATCGCTGTTCCGTCAAAGAGATACAGTTTTCCGGGCATCATTCTTCCTCCAATTCGTCTAGAAGCTCAACGGCCCTCCTATAATGGGGTATGACAATTGAACCCCCCACTACTAAAGCTACATTCAACACTTCCATAATTTCATCACGGCTGGAGCCGGTAGTCTTACACTGGATAATGTGGTAGGCGATGCAGTCATCGCACCTGAGCACGGTCGAAGCGACCAGTCCCATCAACTCTTTTGTTCTGCTGTCAAGAGCGCCGTCTTTGTAGACGGCTCCGTCGAGCGAGAAGAAACGCTTCGTCTCCATGTTACCAGTTTCCAGAATTCTTTTATTCATCTTCTCTCGAAACCTCTTGAATTCGTCAAGTTTTGCCATTTTTCCTCCTAAAGCGTGAGAGAGAAGAGCTCGACGGCATTCTCGAAAAGCTTCTCCGAACAGTTCTTTGCAGAGATTTCCTTCTGAGCGGCGATTTCTTCAATTACGTACCCGACGTAGTAGGGTTCGTTCCTCTTTCCCCTGAAGGGAACCGGTGGCAGATACGGGCAATCCGTCTCGCATACCAGTTTCTCAAGAGGAATCTCCCTCACGACATTCCGCAATTCATCGTTTCTCTTGTATGTTATTGGCCCTCCAATTCCCAGGAAGAAACCCAAATCAACAAACCTTCTCGCATATTCAAGATCGCCGGAAAAAGCGTGAATCACACCCTTGAAGTGGCCGTATTCCAGGATCGTCTTATAGGCTTCAGGGTAGGCATCTCGAACGTGAACAATAATCGGCAAATCTAACTTTGCTGCCATCAGAAGCTGCTCTTTGAATGCCTTGAATTGACTGTCTGCGGGAGAGAGGTTTCTGAAGAAATCCAGGCCAATCTCGCCAACCGCCACGGCTTTCTCACGGGATAGAAGCGATTCCAGGGAGCGAATTCCCTCGGCGTCTAGTCCACTGCTGTCATGAGGATGGACTCCTGCCGAGAAGAAGGCGTTCTTCAACTCCCTAACTGTTTCGTATGCTCGCCGAGAATCCTCGACATTTGTTCCAACCTCGATCAGAAGAGAAATCGCATTCTCTTCGATCTGGGCAATCACACTCTCTCTATCATTGTCAAACTGTGGAAAGGAAATGTGGGCGTGCGTATCAACAAGCCTGAGGTCTGAGAAATCAGGCGTTGGCCCTGACATGGAAGATGTCACCGTCCTTCACAATCTCCTCCTTGCCGACTACTTTCACCAGGCCCTTCGCCTTGGCCTCCTGCATGCTTCCTATTGTCGTGAACTCTTCGTAAGGAATGACCTCGGCCCTGATGAAGCTCCTCTCAAGATCGGTGTGTATCTTCCCTGCTGCCTCTTTGGCTGGAGTGTTCTTCTTTATCGTCCAGGCCCTGACCTCGTCTTCTCCTACAGTGAAAAAAGAGATCAGTCCCATGTGCTGATATACGACCCCGGAAAGCCTTTCAATTCCACTTTCGGAGATTCCAAGCTCTTCCATGAAGAGCTCTCTGTCTTCCTCTGAAAGCTCGACAAGCTCGGCTTCGATCTTTCCTGAAAGCTCGATATGAGCGAAACCTTTCTGCTCGATTCTCTGGACAAGAGCTTCACGCTCGGGGTAATTGCCGGAAGACAGTTGTTCTTCATCTATGTTGATTGCGACAATGATCGGCTTGGCAGTAAATAAAGAGAGAGAGCCAAGAAGCTTCTTATCCTCTTCGCTAAGCTCCAGCTGAGAAGCAAAACTGTTGTCCTCAAATCCCTTTTCGATAATATGAAGAAGCTCCGTCTCCCTTTCCTCTTCGGAAGAGAGCTTCCTCTTCTTCTTCGCCTCTTCGAGCCTTACAAGCCTGTTCTCCACAACTTCCATATCGCGGACAAAAAGCTCCGTCTCTATCGTTTCAAGCTGCTTGACGGGTGTATACGCCTCTGTCGGCCAGGGCACCGAGGGATCTTTGAAGGCTCTGACAACGGCAAGAACTGCCTCGGAGTTTTGAATGAACTGAAGGATTCGATTCTTTTCCTTCTGGTTGGCCGAGAGATCGTACCCGGGAATATCCGTAAAAGAAACCGTTGCATATACAGTCTTCTTTGGACTGAAGATCTTTGAAAGCTCATCCACTCTTCTGTCGTGCACCTTTGCAACTGCAGTATGTGCTTCGTTTTTATGACTTGAATGGGGTTCAACACCGGTTAGGAGGGTGAATAATGTACTCTTTCCACTCAACGGCAGACCGAAAATCCCTATTTCCATAGCACCGCCTCCTCATGACATATCTATATTATCAGAATAAAGGAGGCTTTGGAAACAGAGATTCGTGTTTCGGGGGCGAAGAAGATGTTTGTGAAGCTTGCCCGCTAATGTCCGGGTGAAGACTGAACCTGCAATTTCCCGATCTCTATCACGTCGTTTTGCTTTTTCGATCTATCTCCACGATTCTCTTTCTCTTCAGATCCTTCCTGTAAACTTCTTCAGAGCTTTTCTATCGAGAATCGTAATCAGCTTGCCCTCCTGCCTGATAATCTTGTCTGCGACAAACTCGGAAAAAACCCTCGAAAGAGAGGGCCTCGCTACGCCAAGCGCATCGGCTAACTCTTCCTTTGTTGTCTTCAGTTCAAATTCTCTTCCGAGGTCGTCGCTCTGTTTAAGAAGAAAGTTTGCCAGTCTTTGATTCAGAGTGTTGAGAGAGAGCATCCACACCTTTTCCGCCAGTGTGGTAAGCCTATCTCCCATATCTCTAAGCAAGTTTCTGAGAAAGACTTCATACTCTCTGCACAACCATAGAATCCCGTCTCTCTCAATGTGGAGAACTGCACACTTATCCGTGGAAACAATATCGACCGGTATCACGTTCTTTGAGGCGAAGAGAAAACCCGAAGCGAGTATCGATGGGGCCTCCATAGTCTCTATCGTAATAACCTTCCCTGAGAAATCCTGCATCTGAGCCTTTGTATGCCCTTGAAGCAGAATCAACATTTCGTCGCAGGGACTATCCTGCTCTTCGATCAACTCCCCGGCGAGGGACGAGGTAATTCTATGATTCACATTTTCAAATATCCTCTCGAGCTGTCCCACCTTGATTCCTTCGAAGAGACTGCATCTACCGAGGTTGTAGATTAATGGATTCAATATTCACCTCCGATCTTCAGTGACACAAAGATATTATAACTAGACCGTGAGCCTTTTTTCGACAAATGTTGGTTTTACAAGTCCTGATCGTCTCGAAACTGCGCTTGATTTAGTAGGTCCAGAAATAGTATCATATTAAAGTTCACTTTGATATCTTCTTTTTGGGGTTGTTGCGGATGGGAGTCCTAGCGAGTTTATCGCTTTCCTCTCCGTTCGTTGTACTCTTGTAAAGACATTATCGGGAGGTAGACTTGCGACTTTTCATTTTCGATGTCGGCGGCGTAATTGCCGAAAACACAAACGTAGTTCTATCGATCTGTGATTTTTTGGGACTCTCGAAAGACGAGTTTCTGGAACTTGCTGAAATGGAAAATCTAACTGCCTTGCAGACGGGCAAACTAACTGCTGAAGAGTTTGTCTATATGTTCTCCAGGAAACTTGGAAGACCCGTGCCGGGAAATATCTGGGAAATGTTCTTCAAACCTGAACCGATCAAAGATACAGTCGAGATAATAGAGCAATTGCGGCGTAAGCATAGAGTGATCGCAGGAACTAACACTATCGAACCTCACTTCAAGATCCACAAATCCCGCGGTGATTACGACGTCTTTGATAAAGTGTATGCCTCACATATTATTGGATTTGCAAAACCGGATAGAGAATTCTACTGTCATATTTTAGAAAGAGAATCCTGCAGGCCCGAAGAGACTTTTTTCACGGATGATACAGCGATAAACGTTGATGCGGCAGCAAGAATCGGAATGAACGCGTTCCATTTTACCGAATCATCAATTTTAAGAGAAAAACTCAGAGAGTATCTTTGAGTTAACTTCACATCGAAAGGGGTGTTTCTATGAAAAGGCTTAGCGTAATTCTCCTTGTATTGCTAATGCTAGCTGTACCGATCTCCGCGCTAGGAAAGATCACAATCACCTGGTGGATCAATCCGTGGAGAATTGCACCTCCAAACTTCCCTGCAGATAAGGCTCCAACTGAAGAGGACTTCCCGAAGTGGGCTGCAGAGGAATTCATGAGACTTCATCCGGACGTTGAGGTCAAGTATGTAGTTGTCGGAAACACGGAGTATTCACAGAAAATG
Organism: Mesotoga sp. UBA6090; assembly: GCF_002435945.1. Classification (NCBI taxonomy): domain Bacteria; kingdom Thermotogati; phylum Thermotogota; class Thermotogae; order Kosmotogales; family Kosmotogaceae; genus Mesotoga; species Mesotoga sp. UBA6090. The sequence goes on along the minus strand of NZ_DIXC01000019.1, from coordinate 5,150 downwards.
GCTGCGGCCATTGCTACCGGAACTCAGCCCGACATCTTCAAAGGCCCCGTTTGGGACAACAGATGGGTAGGAGCGGGACTGCTCGAACCTATCGATGATTACATTTCCCCGGAAGACCTTGAAGATTTCTACGATCTTGCTCTCGAGGCAGGTTATGTCGACGGTAAGCACTACATCTGGCCTTGGAATCTCGGGACGAATGGCATGGGAACCAGCATGCTGCTCTACACTCCTGACTTTGAAAAGGCCGGTGTCGACTGGAGAAAGATAGTTGAGGAAGGCTGGACGATGGAAGAGTTTGTCGAAATCGCCAAGAAGCTTACATGGGATTCCGACGGCGACGGCAAGATTGACCATTATGCAATCAGCTTCGGAGCGCAGGACACGCATAACCTGATGAACTTCATCTATGCGCATGGCGCCAAACTGACCAATGAAGATGAAACGAAAGTTACGTTCAATACTCCGGAGGCAGTTGCAGGTCTTCAGTTCCTGCTTGACCTGGTCTACGTTCATGGAGTAGCTCCCACCGGTGTAGAGGCCATGGGTGTTTACGATGTGATCGGCAACTTCCATTCTCACCGGACAAGCATTGGATTTGGCGGTCCTTACGAGATCGGTAGAATCACACGTTACGTAAAATCCGGTCAGCTCACAGAGGCATTCTATCCTGTTATTGCCCCATTCCCTCACGTCGAAGGAAAGAAGGGTGCGTCATACGCCTCTGCCAGCGGATTTGTCGTCTTCAAGCAGGACGACAAGGCAAAGAGAGATGCCGTAATGGAGTTTGCAAAATTCCTGACAAACAAAGAAAACACGGCGCTTCTGGAAAGCTTGATTTACCTTACGGCGAGAAAGTCCGTTAATGCGACACTCTTCCAGAACGACGACTATCTGAATGAACAGGCTCAGACCTTTGCAAGAATAATGGATGAGACAGGTATGGATTTCTTTGGCTCTCAGAGCTTCCCGTGGTCAGAGATATCCAAGTTCTTCACCAGTTCTATGCAGGGAGCCTTTGGTAAGACAAAGACCGCTCAGGAGGCCCTTGATAGTTTTGTAACCGAGGCGAACCGGGCACTCTCTTACTATTGATTTTGAGTAGATGAGTTGAAGGGAACAGCCTCCGCCCCTGAGGGCACGGGGCTGTTCCCATTTAATGGGGTGATCGATTTTGGAGCAAATTCCTGTTAAACCAATAAAACGAAAGACTACGTTGAAAGACGTGTGGAAGGGCAGATCGGGATATCTCTTCATTCTTCCGCACTTTGCCCTCTTTGCGATATTCTTCCTTGTACCGGTTGGTTGGGGCATGTACCTCAGTATGTTCAAGTACAACGTCTTTTCTCAGACATTTGTCTGGTTCGATAACTACAAACGTATTCTCAGCGACTGGCTGTTTCTAAAATCACTTAGAAACACCTTTGTATACACTTTTGGAGTGGTTCCACTGTGGTTAGGAAAGGCCTTGCTTGTCACGGTTCTCATTTACCCGTTTAGAAAGGGCATCCAAACATTTTTCAAAGCGGCCTTTTATCTGCCCCATGTTACTTCTACGGTCATTGTTTCCATGATCTGGCTTTGGGTTTTCAATCCTAACTTCGGGCTTCTCAACTATTTCATGACCGTTCTCGGACTCGAGCCGGTCGTCTGGCTTGGCAGGTCTCTTACGGCAATGCCCTCCTTGATTATCATGCAGGTAATAATGGGAGGCGGCTCGACTATCGTACTTCTTTCGGCAGCGATGGCATCGATTCCAGAGTATTATTTCGAGGCTGCAACGCTTGAAGGAGCGGGCTCGTGGGCGATCTTCAGAAAGATTACTATACCTCTCTTGAAACCGACTATACTCTACTCTCTCGTAATGGGTACAATAGCGAATTTCCAGACCTTCTCGAACATATACATCATGACCAGTGGAGGCCCTGAATTTTCAACTACGACTATCGCCTATTTGATCTACGAGACCGCCTTTAAGAACTATAATCTCGGCCTTGCTTCTGCAATGTCTATGGTAATGTTTGGCATCCTCGTTGTTCTTGGAATTCTCCAGTTCAAGTGGCTCGGTTCGAATGTGGAGTATTGAGGTGATTGGCTGTGAAAGCAAAAACCAAAACTAATATAAAAAAGGCAATTTCGTTGGTGATTCTTGGAGTACTCGCATCACTTGCCTTTATTCCCCTTTACTGGATGGTTGCAACGGCTTTTACGCAGCCTTCACTGACTATGAAATTTCCACCAGATATCATCCCTAAGAATCCGACTCTTCAGAACTTCAAGGATCTCTTCGAGAGAAAAATGATTTTTAGATGGACTCTCAATAGTTTTATTGTTGCCGGAACGGTTACTCTTGCTCAGATTTTCGTCTGTGCAATGGCAGGGTACGCTCTCGCAAAGAAGAAATTCCCCGGAAGCAAGGTGATTTTCTCGATGTATATCGCATCGATGATGATACCGACCCAGGTAACCCTTGTGCCCCTGTACATCCTGATCTCGAAGATGGGAATGGTGGACACTTATCAGGCGCTGATTTTGCCCGCTATTGCCGCTCCCTTCGGAGTATTTCTGATGAGGCAGTTCATGGTATCTGTACCCACGGAGATCATCGAAGCGGCAAGAATTGACGGCGCGAGCGAGTTCAGAACCTTCGCGAAGATCATTGTTCCAATTTCGAAACCCGCTATGGCCGTCCTCGGAATATTCACGTTCATGGGACAGTGGAACAGCTTCCTCTGGCCACTGATTGTTACAAACACTTCAGAGATGAGAACGCTTCAGGCAGGACTCTCGCTTCTTCAGGAACAGGTGCCGATGCAGTATTCGTATCTGATGGCAAGCGCTACGTACTCGGCGATCCCGATGATCATTGTCTTCCTTGCCTTCCAGAAGTACTTCCTGAAAGGTATTACAGTCGGAGCAATCAAATAGGCAGCGGAAGGGGGTATTTTCGAAAATGGAAAAGGCTTTTGAGCGGTACACGGTCTGTCCCGAAAACGTTTCACGAGAAATGCTGCAATCCGCCTTCTGGTGTGGGAAGATGGCTGATCCAGATGAAGAGTGGCTGAGTAAGGACGAGATAGTCGCTTTCAACGAATCTGTAATCTCACGAGCTGAGCACACGGGTTACTCGGCATATGCGAATAGGCTCGAAAACTTCCCCTCGAGCCTCGAGTTCGATGAAGTAAGAGCTATGATCAACGATTCTTTTCCAGAATTCTTCATGCAAACTCCTCTTTTGAGCGGTGAGGGAGAGGAAGTCCCTTCAGGAATTCGCGGCGATATCGTGGACAATGCTACTGCCATCCTTAGTCAGGATATGGATGTGAAGTTTGGCATTGTGACTCGGAGGACTCATCTGAGGGCGATGCCCACAGATTTTATATCCTGCGACGAGTATATCGACAATGACCGCCTTCAGCTAACGTCTATAAGCCTCGGAACACCATTTGCAGTGCTTGCGCGCAGCAGGGACACTTCCTGGCTCTTCGTTCAAACCCCAGGTTACAGGGGCTGGCTGAAGACAAATAATTCTGCCGTTACGGAGAGCAGGCTCTCTGTACAGAACTTCTATCGCTCGAGTAACTTCCTCCTTGCAACTGGTAGCAGAGTGGAGATCGAGCCTGACCCCTTTCAATTCAATTCCTCTGGGCTGTTTCTGCAAATGGGAGACAAACTGCCTCTTGAGGATCCCGAAGAAAGTGAAAACCTCCATGCTCAAGGGCCATTTGGCTGTTTTACAGTCAAAGTTCCGGTTAGAAAGAGGTTGGGCTCGCTGAATTTTCGTAAAGGCCTTGTTAGAATGAGCGAAGATGCAAGAATCGGGAACTTGAAGCTCACCGGCGGGGAGATAGTGAATCAAGCCTTCAAGATGCTAGGTGAACGTTACGGCTGGGGAGGCCTATACAACAGAAGGGACTGTTCGAGGTTCGTTCAGGATATCTTCGCCAGTTTTGGCCTCGTACTACCCAGAGACGCGTGGGCTCAAGAAAAGTTGGGATCGAAGGACAGAATTTTCTTCGAAGGCAATTCAGAAGAAAGGAAGATTCAATTGCGGTCCCTAAAACCCGGAAATCCATTGTATATGCCGGGCCATACGCTTATCTATCTCGGTCAGGATAACGGTAGATTCTTCGCTATTCATGATGGGGCTGGCTACAAAGACTCGAAGGGAAAGAAGATTTCAGTGCATGGAGTTTTCGTTGTGGATCTGTCTGTCAGCACAATGAACAGTGATAAGAGCTATCTGGAACAGCTTACTTCCGCACTTCAGATAGATAAGGGCTAGGACTCTAGTAGATCAGTCGCAGGAGCATCTCGAATTTCTCTATCTGTTTTTTGCTAATCAGTGACACGCTCATGGGAAAAATGTCTTCAATGTCGTGAATAACCACTGCGAGGGATCTCGCTGTGTAAGCAGGGTCTTCGGTGACTTCTTTGAACTCTTCTCGCGGGAGCATCCAGTATTCCCACGGATCGAGGAGTCTCACATACGGACTGGACGTTTCCACCTCGAAAACATATCCTAACTCGGGAAGAAGATACCAGTCTATTACACCCTCGACTTGCTTGCGAGCAAAAATGTGCCTTGATTTAATGACTGCCCTTGATGCTTTCAGCTGTTCAGCGATCTCGGTGATCTTCGCAGGATCGAGATATCTTTCTTCCTCTTCCCTAACGAGACCGCTCCCAGATTTCAAGGTCTCAAGTAGAAAAATCTCAGATCCATCAACTCCGAGTCGTATCCTCCGCCTCTCGGGAGGGTTTAGATACCACTGAATAATTAGCTGGTGTCTTTCGGCCTTTTCGATAATCGCTACAGGCAACTCTTTTCCGAAAAGAAACTTTCTCTCGATTTCAAGCACTTCCTTCACACTCCAGATACAGTGTATACGATTATTCATAGGTCATCAAGTTGCCGATATGCATCACAAATAATCTACTCGAAAAGGGTAACGTTGCATCAAAAATAAAACTACTCGAAAGGTAAGGATCAAGGGGATAATCTTCGCGAATGCCAAGTTGAAAGAGGTAGATGCGAAGATGAAGAGAATAGACATGACTGGATTGATTGAGAAATACTCAAAGAAGTACAGGGAGGCTGAAAAGAAGGAGAAGAGTAGAATTCTTGACGAGTTTATTGGAGTAGCGGA
>NZ_DIXC01000018.1 GCF_002435945.1 Mesotoga sp. UBA6090 | reverse complement strand
TAACGAGGAATAAACCTAGAGAAAACAACCCTAACTCAGTCTTTTCAAAGCTTTAAATGGTTTTCATCGTTAGACTTTTCGGGAACTTAGGATACTTGGCAGCGAAGTCGCTTCAAGGAGAACTACCGAAGAGCGAGATGAGCTGGGAGATCTGCCCGGAGGGCCTTGAAGCTTTTCTCTTCAGGGCCTACAAAGAGTTTGGTAAGAAACCGATATACGTTACCGAGAACGGTATTGCGGGCAAAGACACGTTGTTGGATGCTCCGTTGATTATTGTAGAACTGAGTATCTGAGAGAGCATTTTTCAGCTGCTCTTAATACAATAAAAGGAGGGGTGGATTTAAGAGGTTGTTTTGTCTGGACTTTGATGGATAATTTCGAATGGGCGCGTGGTTATTCGAAGAGCTTTGGCCTGGTATTATTGTATTATAATAATGATCTGAAACGCATCCCAAAGACGAGTTTTGAATACTACAGGGATTCCATTAAAACGCGGCGAAGCACGCTGCACCTGAATGGTAATTAATGTTGGGTTGTTCAATATGTTGGCCATAGGGAGCCTTTCTAAACAGATTGGCGAAAACAGTGGTCTTGTGAAAGCGTAAGAGAGACCTTTTTTGACAGGGGGTTTGCCAAATGATTGGAGTCATAGTGGATTCAGGATGTGATCTTCCTGATTCGATGAAAGAAAGAGATAACGTTAGAGTCATTCCACTGAAGATAATTCTCGATGGCAAGGAATATAGAGACAACATTGATATCACTACTTCAGATCTTCTTCAGTACATGGAAGATAAGTTCCCAAAAACATCGCTTCCAAGGCAGTCGGAAATCGGGGAGGCTTTTGACAGCCTTTACGAGAAGGGATTCAGGGAGTTCCTTTATATTGGAATATCTAGCGGTCTAAGCGGGACTCTGGGGCAAGTGAATACTTTTGTCAGAGACTTCTCCGAAAAGCATTCCGATGTGAATGTCGAGGTAGTAGACTCAAAGAACATTTCAATTGGCTCAGGACTGCTTGCTATGAAGGGGATAGATCTGGTCCGGCGAGGGTTGACCTTTGAAGAGGTGGTGAGCGAGATCCGCGATGCTGTGAGTAAATCCAAGGTCTTCTTCTGCATACCTGTCCTAAAGTTTCTTAAGGCTGGAGGACGAATTGGAAAGGTTACTGCAACAATCGGGGATTTTCTAGATCTGAAGCCTGTAATAACCGTTGGCGAAGATGGGGTCTATCACAGCGTTTCAAGAGAAAGAGGCATGAAGAGAGCCGTTAAAGCTTCGGTAAATAAGCTCTTGCATTTCATTGAGGGCAAAAAATTGCTGAACATTGCCGCTTATACATCGGACAAAAGTGAGAAGACTAGAGAGTTTTTCAAGATAGCTGTAGACGAGATTGAGGCAGCAGGAATAAGTGAAATAATCACGGGTCAGATCTCCCAATCACTTGTTTGTCACACAGGCCCCGGTTTAATTGGTGTTGCTGCAATCTTTGAGTAAAAAAAAGCCGCCAGTGTGGCGGCTTAAATCGGGATATTCCAGGGGGTTTCAACATGCCTGTCCTTCATCCATACTTGGGGGGTGATGGGGACTCGCATATTGGTCTCGTGTACTTTGCCTTTTTTAATGACCGTTCGAGCTTTTGGGGTTTCAAGGGTTACTTATCTATTTGATTTAATTCTACCCAAAGAAGTCGGGTTTGTCAATATAGTGGAGCAGGATTGTCGGCTTTTATTTGTAAACATTTCGTTAACTTGAAGTCTTGCTGATTCTGAAGTTGATTCTTACCGAATGAAGCCTTTTCTAGTGGCCGTTTTGACTTGAAGTTTCGCAAATGGAAAGAACTTTTCCAAGAACACTTCATGTCCGGAGATGTATTAGTTGGACAAAAACAGTCAAACGAGGGTCCTCTCGGTTCTTGAGGGTGCTATCTATAATGGTTTCTTCTTGATTACTCAGGGCTTCCTTGGGGCTGGGCTTGCTCTAGAATTTGGGGCCTCTGAACCGGTTATAGCTTTGATCGGAGTTCTTTCCTCTGTCTCTCAGTTTGTTCAGTTGATTGCTCCTTCGATTGTGAGAGCCGTGGGAAGCAGAAAGCGAGCAATGATGATCTGCGCTTCTGCCGGAAGATTATCTACGGCATTCATTTCGGTCACACTTGCTTTAGGAATAAACAGACAGTCTCTTCTTCTAGTCATTCTTTCTTTCTTCTCGCTTTCTGCAAGTCTTGCAGGCAATTTCTGTGTATCAATCATCAGAGACGTTGTCCCCTCGACCGGGTCTGCCAAGTTTTTCAGCATAAGAAACGTGACATTCACAATTACAAATATGCTTATAACGCTTCTGTATTCATTCATTTTTGATTCATTTCCTGGAAGAACGGGATTTTTAGCCATCATTACTCTTGGAGTAATCAGCGCGGTGATAAGCTTATTATTGCTGGGTTTCGATTACGATCCTCCACATGAAATAAGCTATGGAAGAGGCTTATTCAAGGCCGTTGCTGGAGACAAGAAGTTCATGCCATATCTTAGTTTCTATTCTTTCTGGAGATTCTCGATAGCAATCACTTCACCGTTTTTCTCTTATCATGAGTTGGTCAATATGAAGCTGGACTATTCCTTTCTGAGTTTTCTCAACGTTTTATTTCGCTTTTAACAATGTTATTCTATCTATTGTGGGGAAAGATGGCTGATAGAATCGGAGGGCAGGCGGTTTTAGAGTTCGGAGTCTTTGGAGCGTTTTTGAAAACCTTACTGTGGATGTTCATGGATAGTGGAACGGTATATCTTTTGTACATCGACACGTTGATTGGGACTGCTTCGTGGAGTGCTATTAACCTGTGTCCATTTACTACCATGCTTGAGTTGCTAAGAGGAGTAGATGTGCAGTCTTACTATGCATTGCTCTCATTCGCGAATGGCACCTCCGCTCTTGCCGGTTCACTTGCGGGCGGATTTCTAGCATCATATTTGAACAGATATAGCTGGACCTTCAGCGGGCATCAATTCTTTGGAATTCAGATCCTTTTTCTTGTTACCTTCGTTCTTAGAGGAATTTCTCTGATACTCTTAAAGAGAGTTAAGACTAGAAAAGTAGTATCTGTGTCCGGAATGGTCTTCAATTCTGCAGCCGTATTAGCCAATCGATTTGCGGCAAGACCGAGAGAGTTGATCTAAGTTCTCATACATAAGAATAAACCAAGACAGAGAAAGGAGAATGACTGTGGAAAGACTGATTGAGAGATTTGTAAAGTATGTGTCTGTAGAGACTACTTCCAGTTTTGAATCTAAGACATTCCCTTCGACGAATACTCAACTGGAACTAGCCAGAATTCTTAAAGCAGAGATGGAGTCAATAGGATTGAAAGAAGTTGTTCTGGATGATTATGGGTATGTAATGGGGACCTTGCCATCAAATATCGAGTCCGACATCCCTGTTATTGGATTTATTGCCCACATGGATACCAGCCCCGATATGAGCGGAAAGGACATCAAACCTTCGATTATTGACTATCAAGGAGGAAAGATACGGATCAACGAAGAGAAAAATATCTATATTGATCCTGATCTCTATCCGGAGATGTATAACTACGTTGGGGAGAGGCTTATTGTTACGGATGGAACTACTCTGCTTGGAGCCGATGACAAAGCAGGAGTCGCGGAAATCATCACCGCTATGGAGTACTTGATCTCAAATTCTCAAATCAAGCATGGCAAGATAAGAATTGCATTTACGCCGGATGAGGAGATTGGAAAAGGAACAGAGCATTTCAGTATAGAGAAATTTGGAGCCGATTACGCTTATACCGTTGATGAAGGGGCTCTTGGAGAGCTTCAGTACGAGACATTCAACGCAGCCAGTGCCGAAGTTGTTGTCAAAGGATTGAACATTCATCCAGGAAGCGCCAAAGGTAGGATGAAGAATTCCCTTCTGATTGCATGCGAGTTCAACGGCATGCTGCCTTCAAACGAAGTACCGGCTGTAACCGAAGAGCGGGAAGGGTTCTTTCATCTGGGCAGCATAAAGGGATCTGTGGAGGAAACAGTCCTCAAGTACATAATCAGGGATCATTCGAAAGAGAAGTTCGAAAAAAAGAAGAAATTGATTGCGGAGATATCAGCTTTCCTGAACTCAAAGTACGGAGAAGACACGGTAGCTTTCAATATGAAAGACTCCTATTACAATATGAAAGAGAAGATAGAAGAAGAGATGATTGTTGTAGAGATTGCCAAAAAGGCCATGGAGAGTCTCTCAATAGAGCCAAGAATAGAGCCTGTAAGAGGCGGGACAGACGGAGCTCACCTTTCTTTTATGGGACTTCCGACACCTAATATCTTTACTGGGGGCCATAATTTTCATGGAAGATATGAATACATTCCTATTAGTTCAATGGACAAGGCAGTTACGGTAATTGTGAAGATCGCGGAGCTTTTCTCAAGAGAGGGAAACTGGAAAAGACGAAAATCAGCTTGTGAAGAATAGTTCTGTGAGTTCAAAAATGGTGGCTCGTTGATTGGTTACCTTAACCCATTATAACTCTACAGTATTTTTCGTGAAGAGTCTTGTCCCTATTTCCCCTTTCTTGGTCGAAGATGCTAGATTAATCGTGATTCGCACAATCTATGTGGATTATGCGAGCTTTTCTAATTCTTACAGTAATAAGGATACTCGATCGAAGAATCTGCAAATCTTTTTGGTTTTCTTTTTTGGAGGTGAAAAATGTCAACAGGTTCCAGATTCATAAGGGGAAGTATCGGAAGAGATAATCCCCTCTTCTCAATGTCTAGGGTAACAATAGAAACTGCCTTCTACGGAAATAATGTTGTGCCGGTCTTTTCACCAAGTGAAGCATATAAGCTGGCTAAAAGCTCTCCAGGTACGATAGTTACAGATCTTCCAGTTTACAGACCTGAGAAAACTGGACTTGAATCCGATTCAAAAGTGCTTCTCTTCAACGATGGTGCTGTGACGGGAAGATGTGCATCCGCGAGAAGAATCATCGGAGAGCCTGGAGTAAGCGAAGCAGAATATGGAGCTAAAATCAGAGAGGCGATCTACAACACCAGAAAACAGAAGATGTATCATGCGCAGGCTTATATAGGACTCGACAGAGATTTCATGGTCAAGGCCCATCTACTTGTTCCCGAAACTCATGAGAACCTAATCTACAATTGGTTGTTGAACTTCCAACCAATCAACGAGTTCTACAATGAAATGTATGAGTCTTCGGAAAGATGTGAAAATGAAGGAGACATATTTGTTTTTTCCAATCCAGATTGGCAACATCCCGACCACCCATTGGGTCTTTCGTTCTTCGATCCGGAGCATAACTGCGCAGCTATTCTTGGGATGAGGTACTTCGGTGAATTTAAAAAAGGAACCCTCACCTTAGCGTGGGGATGTGCCAACAGACAGGGTTTTGCTGCTTGCCACGGTGGGCAGAAGAGGTACAATCTTAAGGATAGAAAATTCGTTGTGGGATTCTTTGGTCTCTCCGGGTCCGGAAAATCCACGCTGACGCATGCCAAACATGGCGGAAAGTATGACGTAACGGTATTGCATGACGATGCGTTCGTGATATCTTCTTCCGACGGATCCTCCGTGGCGCTAGAACCTTCCTACTTTGACAAGACTTCAGATTATCCTTTGAGCAGCGAAGACAATAGATTCCTTTTGTCTGTTCAGAATGTAGGGGCTACCCAGGATGATGAGGGAAGAGTCGTTATTGTGACTGAAGATCTTCGCAATGGTAATGGGCGGGCGATCAAATCAAAGCTTTGGTCTCCAAATAGAGTAGACAAGTTTGCTGAGCCTGTGGACGCAATTATGTGGTTGATGAAGGACTCATCAATTCCTCCTGTAATCAAGGTTAAAGATCCTGTTCTAGCATCAGCCATGGGTGCTACTCTAGCAACAAAGCGAACCTCTGCCGAGCGGTTGGCACCGGGAGTTGATCCCGATGCCCTTGTTATAGAGCCTTATGCCAACCCGTTCAGAACATATCCACTATCTGACGATTTTAACCGTTATCTTGGATTATTCGCCAGAAGAAGTATTGAATGTTACATATTCAATACCGGACACTTCGGTCAAACTAAGGTTCCAAAAGAACTTACCCTCCGAATTCTGGAGTCAATTGTCGAGAATCGCGCTGAATTCGTTTCCTGGGAACCCTTCCAGGAGCTTGAAGTAATGAAGATTCAGGGTTTTCAGCCTGATTTATCTGACGAAGATTACAGGAAGCTCGTTAGGGACAGACTGGTTGACAGATTGAACTTCCTTCGCTCTAGAGAAGTGGAGAGAGGGGGTTTCGACAGAGTACCTCAAGAAGCAGCGGAGTCAATTTCATCACTAATAGACAGGCTTAAGTAGTCATAGTAGCTTGCGAGGTCGCCCTTGGGCGGCCTTTTCATTATCTAAGAAGATGAAAAGATGGTCTTCGAAAAAAGGATTCCTGACTGGCGTCAGGAATCGAAGGGGGAATTGCTACGAAACGAGGAGTTGTCCGGATTGCGGCTAACTGTACTATGTCATCGAGTGCATTATGAATACATTGTGACTGAAGTTAACCGTCAACCTTTCAGACATATTATACAATTTATTCTCAAAGAAATCAAACCGTATTTGTTATGTAAATGGATGTGCAAATTGAGTCACACTTGAATGGCATTGATCTATATTCATATTCCGAAACGTTATGTTAGAAGGCACAAGGACTGTGAGAAGCAGAATCAATGAAATCCGATAGACAATATGGCTGTTACCTTTTTAGCTTAATATGGTTTTGAGAAAATCCTGTGTTCAATTCGCTTGTCGGGAGGTATGAAGTTTGAGGGTTCTAGTAACTGGTGCGAGAATGTGGTACGCAATTAATACTATAAGGCTTCTGGCTGAATGTGGCCATGAAGTATTCGCCGCCGACAGCAGCAAGTTAAGCGGCGGGCTTTATTCAAGGTACCTCAAAGGTAAGTTCATCTATCCTTCGGTAAGTGAGAATGGCAAAGCTTTTGTTCGTTTCGTTATGGAAAAGATAGAGGAAATGGAAATTGACGTGTTATGTCCAACGTTTGAAGAGGGCTTTGTATTGAGCAAGCATTTAGATATGCTGGACGGGCGAGTTAAGATGATTGTTCCTTCTTATGAGCATATTGGGCTCTTACACGACAAATTTTTCATGACCAATTACGCCAGGTCTCTCGGGATAAGCGTTCCCAGGACGACGCTTCTGGAGAACTTCGAACCTACCAACAGTAGCTTCCCGGTTGTAATAAAACCTAGAAATCTTCGTTCTGCTGAAGGCGTTTCGAGAGTCAACTCCCAGGATGAATTCATTAGATATTCGAAGAACCTTGATGGTGACAAGTATCTTGTCCAGGAGTGGAAGAATCCCTACCAAATATGTACAATGGGTTTAGCTTACAATGGCCAACTCATAGGAAACGTCATCTATCACAATTTGAGAGAGTATCCGGAATCAGGTGGAATAGGCACTTGCAGAATCTCTATAGAGTGTGAAGAAGTGCTCTGCAATGTAAAGAAGATAGTCAGTGATCTTAACTATTCAGGGTTCATATCAATGGATTTTCTACACGACAGAAATAGCAATAGATATTATCTTGTTGACGTCAATCCCAGAATGAGTCCCGGATTACTGGTAGCGTACACTTCTGGAGTAGATATGGTAAGCGCCTACATCGATTTGGTGATCAAAAATGAGGTGATCCGACTCTCTCCTTTGGAAATCGGGAACGGAACATACACGACCGCCATGGAGATTGGTTGGTTTTTCAGCACGCTATTCAAAGGGAAGTTCGGTAATCTGAAAGGCTTCTTCAGAAGCAGAAAGAAACTTAAGGATGATTCCTGGGATGTGCGCGATCCAGCACCTTTTTTTGTCATGCTCGTGTCTATGTTATATACAGCTATTTTCGGGCCTCTCAAGGGAGGTCAGACGAAGAGTTTTTCTCTTGGAGCAACCTGTGATATTGAGAGTCTCGATGAAGAAGAGGATTTCAATGAGAAAAGGCAAGTAGTTTGATCAGCAATCGATAGAATAAAAAACGCTGCCCTTGTAAGGGCAGCGAAGCGGTCTAAGGGTTAACTCGAGGATATTTTACCACATAATACATCTCTTCAGCCATTGTTAGAAGTCTATTCTGAAGAAGTCCTCTTTCAGGTTGTAGAAAAAAGTATTCTCGCTGTATAGAGTTTGCAGCGATTGACGAGCTTAGTGGCAAGCGATCGTATGCTAAAGCAGCGTACTCGGTAAGTCGAAATCAGGGCAAACAATCGGTTCGCCAAATGCAAGGAGTTTGATGCCAAGCAAGTTCGCTTTAGCCTTGATGAAGTTCTTTAACTCACGGGTTCTTGGGGAGCTGCAGGTATACAGCTCTCCGTAAGTTCTTCTATACATTTCGGTCAGGCCTGGAAAATACTGATCGAGTCTCTTGTAGTAATACTCTCTCTGTCTATCTCTCAAAGTCATTCCGGTTGAAGCATACACGAAGCTTGCACCTGCATCTCTTGCATTTGTAAGTATAGACGAAAGATTGTCCGTGCCATTTTCAATGAACGGTAGGATTGGCCTCATAGCAATTCCCACATGGATACCCCCATCCTCAAGAGCTCGGATAGCCGCAATCCTTCTGGAAGGTGAAGGTGCCGCTGCTTCAACCTTGTTTGCCAACACTTCATCTGTTGTAGTGAGCGTGAAGACCACTGAGCAGTACAGCATAGAAATGTATCTCACTAAATCCAGATCTCTCACTATCAGGTCGCTCTTCGTGGTTATTTGCACCTCGAACCCACAATTACGAATGACTTCGAGAGATCTCCTTGTAGTCTCTCGGTCTTCTTCTGCCGGCAAAAAGGGGTCGCTCATTGATCCAGTGTAAATTGCGCCCTTCTTTCTCTTTCTTTTCGTTTCAGTTTCTAAGAGCTCGACAGCATTTGACTTGTAGGCGACGTCTTCGAAATCATCAATTCCATAACACAGACTGCGAGAATCGCAGTAGATACATGCGTGTTGACAACCACGATACGGATTGAAAGTGAATCTCTTGTAGCTGGTGGATCACTCCCTGAAAGGTGATTACGCAGTAACAGACAATAAAAAATGGTTCGGAGAGATCTGGTCAAATGATACATTCTTGATGATTCGTACTGGGGAAAAATCGAGCCGAGGAGCAGACTGATATATCGATCGATAGTTCTCGCTGCTTCAAAATATTGAACAGATTGGATTTGCGAGAGTGATAAGCGATTTTGATACTTTGACTATCTCGCAGAAGTGTTTGTGTTGGAAGAATTCATAGGAAATGGTCTAGGAAAATGGTTGGTAGAATGTGTTCTGGCTCATGAGAAACTGAGAGGACTCAGGGGAATGCTAAATACAAAGGATGCGCACTCACTATATGAGAAATTCGGGTTTAGCTGTATGATGCAGAATATTAGTACCGGTAATTGCAAAGAGTGATTTAGCGTTGCAGAACCTCAAAGTACTATGATCAGGCTTCCTTAGAATCCATGTGTCTTCGTTATAATCATGCTGACGGTGTTGGTCAAATGAGAGTTTGCGAGCAGCCGTTCTCATTTCTTGAAGACCGCCACCCCGCAAACAGAGATTCGTTGAGCATCTTTCTTCCAAAAAACCCCTTCCTTCTGGAGAATGGTTTACATCTGACGGTCAACGTGGTTTCATCAGCGTTCAGCGTTTTCTAGACAAGCGGATTTTTCTCCCCGCGAAGCGGCGCTGGCTTCCAAATAACGTCCCACCTATGCTGGTATCTTGATTTTCATACCTCCATCCTCGCACTTCTTAGATCTGTTCAGTCCTTCTTCTCGATTTGCTGGTCGGAACCCTGGATCTAGCGTTATTACCATATCTGATATAATGATTCTTGTAGAACATGCTTGAAAAGTGAGTTCGTTTTCGGATAGACTTATTTTTTGTTTTCAGCAAAGAAATCAGACTAGCGGGATTTTTTGGAGTGATTTCTATGGGATTATTCGATGGTGTAAGCAAGGTGATCTTTGTCTTTTCTTATGTCCTGTGGGCGGGTGGAGGGTTGCTTGTCTCAGTATTTATGTTGCCGATGCGAGACCCCAGAACTGAAGCTCAAGTGCAGGGTTACCTCTATACTTTCTGGGAGACAATCAGAATTTCAGCGATAGCGATGACATTGGTTGTCGTGGGCGCCGCGGTCTCAATTATACTCATAAATTCGGCTTCCTTTATATGGAGTCTGATGTTCTTCATTTCTGTAGCGCTCACTTCGTTTCTCTGGTTCAGTGCGGACAAAGTTATAAGAAGAGGAGCCAGTGATCCCAGATCAATTGTTGAAGTTGATAAGCAGAATTTCGAAAGATACCTGGTCTTCGCCGATCTCTTTATAAGCCTTTCAGTAGTTTCGGCGGCTTTTCTAGTACCGTGATTGTTCTTCCAGCATTATTGAGAGTTCCTGAAGATCATTCTCCAAAATCTCTCGTTCTTCAATTATCTCCAGAAGTCTTCCTTCTGTCTGCTCGACGTTCCGCTGTAGTAGTTGAAGCTTCTCATAGTCAGTCGCATAAAGTTCCATCTTCAAATGGGCTCTTTCTACATCCTTTGACAATGTCTCCTCCTCGTTCCTCAGTTGTTGAAGTTTTTCGAGAATTGTTTTCTTTTTGTTGGATAGTCTCCGCTTCTCCTGAAAACTGAGCCTAGCCTCTTCATTGCCCGCCGAGTCGACGCATCTCTGGTTCCTCCTAAGATACTCTTCCACTGAGGATACAAATCTTAACTTCTGTCTGTCTATCATGAGAAAGTGATCACACACGTTTTGCACAAACTCTCTGTCGTGTGAAACTAGGATTATGCAGCCTTCGTATTCCTTCAATACCTCTTCAAGACTCTCAATTGACCAGATATCGAGATTGTTTGTTGGCTCATCCATGACCAGAACGTTTGGTCGAGAGAGAATTAGTTTAGCTAGGGCCAGCTTAGTTCTTTCTCCCCCGCTCAATGATGAAATCGGTTTGAACACGTCATCACCTGGGAAACCGAACCTTCCTATATACTTTCTTACTTCGTAATCGGGTTGACCACGCATCATTTGCCAAATCTCGGTGATCACATCATTCGACGAATTAAGATCTTCAGTCAGCTGAGAAAGATAACCCCAACGAACGTTGTGGCCCCATGTAATCTCTCCTACGTACCCCTCAAGATTCTCTGTTATTATTTTCAGCAGGGTTGTCTTCCCGCTACCATTAGGACCCAGGAGGCCGATCTTGGTTCGTCTATGGATTTCTGCAGAAGAGCTACTGAAGAGTTTCCTGTTTTCAAAGCCGAATGACAGTCCTTCGATCTTCAAGACCGAATAGCCTGTCCTATCTGGCTGAGGCAGTCTGAACTTGGTCGGCCTTATCTCTTCATCTGGAATGTCCACTGATTCTAACTGCTCTTTGAGCCTGTCTCTTTGCTTCTCTTTGTTAATTGCCTGCTTAATGAATTTTTCCTGACCCCAGAGTCTATAGCGTTTTGCGACGGCGTCCAGTCTTTCGATTTCCTTCAGAAGATTCTCTCTGGTTCTTAAGCCGCTTTTGACCATAATCTCTCTATCTGACTGATACTTGTCATAGGTTCCGGTAAAATCCCAAAGCGAGCCACCATTCAACTCCCAGAATCTGTTCCCGATGTTTCTGATTAGATATCTGTCATGAGTTACTACCAGCAAAGCGCCTTTATAGTTTTTCAAGAAATTCACAAGCCACTCTGTCGATTCAAGATCGAGATGATTTGTGGGTTCATCCAGTAACAGAAGATCGTAGTCGACAAGGAAGAGTTTTCCAAGAGAAATTCTTGTGAGTTCTCCCCCACTAAAGGTTTCGAGACGCCTATCCCAGTCTTGTTCAGAGAATTCCAGTCCCACCAGGATGCTTCTAACTCTTCTTTCGTAGGAGTAGTATTCCTCCGTGTCTGGAGGAATGCTGGATTTATCCTGCATATAATAGTCCATAAGACTCAATTGTCCATCTGGGATTCTGCTTTGAATCTGATATCCGATCCGTACACTTGTGGAGTGAAAGATCTCTCCTTCAGTCGGCAGAAGGTCACCAGAAATTATTCTCATGAGAGTTGATTTTCCGCTGCCGTTCTTCCCCAGAAGGATTATCTTATCTTTCTTGTCGATCGAGGTTGAGACTTCGTCGAACAGAAAGTCCTGGCCATAATCATGTCCTACCTTACTCAAAGTTATCAGCATAGAGTTCCCTTTCTCATTCTCAGTCAGTCACAATGATACAACATCTGAGTTTATTTTGAGGAAGGGTCTGTTTAATAGAGATCACGCTTGGAGGACATGTGATATCTTTGATTATGTGAAATAATCGGGTGGTGCATTAGATTGAAGCTCTGGCTTCCTTTTCTTATTGTTCTTACAGCGTTTCTGGCGGTATCGTACATTTGGGGATTCAATTTCTTCAGAAGCCCGGATCAAGTCTTTCTGCAATATGAGAAGGCGATGCTGGATTACGCTACTCAGATTCGTCTTCAACAAGAAGCCGGTTCCCGGGTGGGTCTTAACGATCACGAAATCGCTTTGCTCAGAGAGATGGCGATTGTCGAGCTTGAGGGAGACATGAAAAACCTAATTCTAGATTTCCGGAGAGATTGGTCCGTAATGCAGCGTCATTACATCCAGTATGCGCGCCTTTCTAGTAACTGGTTTGAAAATGGGCTGTCTGGTTCGATATATACTCAAGATGATCCGGAGTACAGTGGATATCTTGAACGGTACGAGCTACAGGATGACCCAGAGAGTTACTGTGTGATATTCATTCCAAAATCGTCTGATCAAAGCGTTTTCAGCGAGTTCAGCGGAGCACGAATATACTTTGTACAGAGAACAATATGGGGTTACAAGATCGAATGGGGCAGATCTTTGATAGATTTGATTCTAGGTATGGATATTTCATCTGTATCAGTGTGAAATGCAGTAGTGTCACTAGTGAGACTTTTGCCTGCGCAGTAGTTCTTTTAGTATAAGTTTACTGGTTGCAGCTATATAATCTCTTTGGCGCACGATGGTCATCGCTCCGAGCACTTCTCAAACAGAAGTCCTCACCTTTTGCATGGGGTTTTCTGGTATCCTTTTATTGAAGGTATTTCATTCAGTTGTTGCCGGAGGAAATGATGTTATTGAAAAAAATGAGTGAAAGAAGAAGGGAAAAGAAGATAACAAAGGCAGAAGGAAGAATTTCGAAATCTCAGAATGACAAAGAAAAGGAAAGACTTCTGATAGAATTGGGCCGCCTAAAAGAAAAAAAAGGAGATTTCGATGGTGCCATAAGGGCAATAATAGAGAGACTCGAAATTTCCATGAGTAACGAGACGTTTGAAGAACTAATCGACATTTGTGGAAAGGCAGATGACTCCATTAGGCATGCTTTTTCAAAGGAAATTGCCCGATTTGCTGGAAAATTCGACGATTCCCGCTGGGAAAGAATGGTTATCAGGTATTCAAGCGAGGATTCTAAACCGGCTATAGATTTGGCTCTAGAGTGCTACAGAGTTTCTCATAGATTGATTTTCGCTCAAGCGGCCCTCGAGAAGATTGAGGAAACCCTTACAGGTGAAAGTGCAGAAGGGCTCTCTAAAATGAAAGAGATCTATGTAACGGTAATTACTGAGGCAGGTGAGATCTCAAGAGAGGATCAACTGGATCTTCTTCAAAGAGCTATTCACTTTACCCGCTCGACGATCGGTGACGAAATGATGTACCTGGATTTTGCAGTCAAGTATATAATTCTTTCTTCAGCGGAGAGAGATTCAGCCGAAGTTGTCAGCGATCTGGTTGGGAGAATTGACAGATACATCGTTCTTTTTGTGGGGAAAGAGGAGCTATTGCTGGACAAACTGGACTCCATCTTGCCGAAGATTCGAGAAGTTGAAGCAAGGAGACTTCTACTTAAAAAAATGAGGGATATCGCCCGGTTGGTTTCCGACAAGAGATATGAGAAGTATGCAGATTCTTCTGACGAGGCAAATGATATTGAGACGTTGAAGAAGAATTGTACTTCGTCTGAATTAAAGGCCAAATCAAAGGATGCGAGCAAGGCGGATCTTCAAATCCTCACAAGAGATTATGAAAGACTTATCGAAGCCGTTCAGTCACCTGAAGAGAAGCTCATTTATATCAGGAAATTGGGAACTTTGCTCAGGGACCGTCTCGAAGAGCACTACAGAGCGCTTGAGGTCTTTGAAGAAGGGTTGAAGTTGAAGGGCGACGACATATCTCTTTGGCTTGTGAAGGGAATGACTCTGGAGAAGATCGCGCGAAACGAGAGTGATCCCGTTAAAGCGTCGATCTTTTGGAAGAAGGCATACGATCACTATCATACAATTGCAGAGACTTTCGAAGAGCAAGAGGTGAAGCTTACTGCTATTGAGAAATGTGCGATGATACATGCGGAAAGATTGACCGGAGTTTAGGTTCATAGTAACAACTGCATCAGTCGTCATGTTTCGGGAGTTGCGATTTGAGATTCTCCGAAAGAGCAGTACCGGTTATCTTTGGAGCAAAGAGAATCGGGGGAATCAAATCTCTTAGCTTTGCTGTGTCGGATTCGCTGGTCATGATAATGGACATAGATTAAGAGGTGGACGACGCAATACTGCAGTAGATAGCGCAAATAGGGACGAAGCAGCTCTGATTCGAGGAGATGTTTATTCTGAAGATGGTGTAAGGGAAGTTGTACAATTTACTGTTAGGCAAGCAGGTTCAATCAACGTTTTTTTTGACAGTGCCAGCATTGGTTGGAAGGGAACCCTTCTTGAAAGGGCCATCGATGACTGGAAAAGAGTAGTTGACGCCAATCTTACCGCCCGTATTTGATGACTAAATGCTGTGTTCCTTATCATTTAACCTCTGCAGGCTCCAGTATATTGAATATGGCATCGACAAGGGCGTTGATGCCGAGAGGGATTTACAGAACCGTATTGGGCTTCAAAGAGTGGCCTTTTGTTCTTGAGGCATTCACTGTCGGTTAGTTTGTGACCAAGGATAAGGTTAGATGCCATGAGTCCTTGCTGGATTGATGTCGCATGTCATGACCATAAGTCCGTAGTAAGATTTTCCAGGTTGAGCGATATCGTGCACAATCAAAGTCCCACAGGCAAAGTCGGCAGGCCGGAAGATGTGGTGGAAACCAGTCTCTTTCGAAGCGGAGATGAGGGCTTTTTTGTCACAGGTGTGAATCTTGTTATAGACGGTGGAACGATAAGAAAGATGATTCATGTTGAATAGGGGTAGATGAACTTGAGCCGAAGACTGGATGGAAGAAAGGTCAAGTCTCTCATTGAGATGCTCTCGGGCTATCATAGGATGAGGGGAAGTACGGACTATAGCGAATCTATGTATTCCTTAATGCACTACCTTATTCGTGCCGGATTCCCGAAGGAGAGATTCAAGGTATTCGAGTATCCTGCCGATGGAGTCACCAAAACTGGAAACATTCTATCTACACTGGCATGGGAACCAGTATTTGGAGAACTCTGGTTGGAAGAGCCCGAAAGGGTTTTCGTAACTTCAACGGCAGTGACGAAACTCTCCCTTGTTTCGGGAAGTGGAAGCAGTGATGGCTGGGAATTGTCCCCCCTTGTAATCTATAAAGGCAAGGGTGACTACTCCGGGAAAGCAGTCCTTGCAAACGATGATCCAGTAAAGGTCTTTCAAAATGCGGTGGTCGAGGGCGGAGCAAGGTGTCTCGTATTGTGCCATATGAGAAAGGCCTTTGAGGAAATTGGCCGCAGTTTGAATGATTTGCCTCATATGACTAACTACTTGACAATTCCTCATGACAGGGAATCTGCCGATCTAAACGCCATAGCCTTTTCCGTTACCAAGGAAAAGTTCGACATCCTCCTTAATCACGCGAAAAGCGGGAATGCAGCGGTAGGATACAGAGTCGAAACTAAGATGTCACAGGGCAATTTTGAGGTACTCCAGATAGATGCTACTGGTTTCAAAGAAGGTCCGGACGTGCTGATAACTGCACATTTGTGTCATCCTTCGCCTGGAGCAGATAATAATGCAAGTGGTGCGGCTCTTGCCACGGAAATAGCGAGGATTCTTAATGATGAGAAATTTCCTTATTCTGTGAAGATTGCTCTTGTTCCCGAGTATTTGGGTAGTGTTCCCTACGCGCTTCAGCTTAAGGAAGAGAACAGGCTTCCAATGTATACGATAAATCTCGACATGGTTGGTGCCGATCAGGATAAGACCTGTTCAACTTTTATCCTTTCTGAAGTACCGCCCTATCTTCCGCAGAGATGGGGTCGAATCCTTGAACTCAATATCAGAAGACTATTGTCTTCAAACTCAGGATATCCAATGAAGAGATTCGGAGAGATACCCTTCATGGCGGGGTCCGATCACTGCGCCTTCACTACTCTTGGAATACCTTCTCCGTTCATGGGTCATCTTCCTGATAGATTCTATCACTCCGATTTTGATACGCCCCAGATGATGGATGAAGCAGAACTTGAATGGGTAGGACTGTCGGCTCTCAATACTCTGGATCAGTTAATCAAGCCGGATCCTGATTTGCTTCTAGAAGTTAAGGGAAAGATGATTGGCGAGCTTTATCGTATCCTGAAAATGATAGCCGGCAGAGAGGGAAGTGACGACTTATTCGATCTTCTCATCTCGAATTACGAGGGAGAGGTATTAAGAAGGATCTTCAATGATTCAGATAATTTGCCTTCGTTAAGTCCACTGGAGCCTGCTTTTGAAAGTTCTCTAGGTCTTGAATGGATCAAGACGTTTCCTCAGAATCTCAAAGACGAGCTTGGGATAGATTTTGCAAGTATCGCAGACTTCGTTGTAGGAGGTGCTGCTGTGGTTGGAGGAAGAGAGGCTGTTGAGCTTCTGGCTAGTGTACATTATAGAGTTGAAATAGAGAAAGTGAGGGTGCTTACTGGCTGGATGATAGAGAGAGGGTTATTAAGATCATGAGCTTGAGGCGAATATGTCTAATACTCCTCCTGTTGTCAATCGCAGCGTTTTCTTCTGCGAAATTTGAGCTCAAGGCTGAAAGCGGTGTTTCGATGCCATGGAACGGATCTCTAGAAATGGGAGGTTCGGAAAGTACAGAGCTTCTTGATAGAAATAGCTTCCGTGCATACTTTGTGCCGACTGTAGGATATGGGTTTTCTCAAGAACACTTGATAGAATTTAGTCTATCTCACTTCACTGTAAGCAGCTCGTTTGAAGCAACAAATACGGAAGTTCCCTATCAATATGAATCGGCGTTCAGGCAGGACACTGTTTTACTGACTTACCGTTACATCCTGCCTGATCTGGATCGTTTCTCTCTTCAACTGGGTGTTCAGGGAAGGCTATCATTCAAGAGGATCACTCTTTCGGGTTCAAAAGAATACGATCACAAGGTAACGGATTTTTCTTTTGGGCCGGCGGCTGATATTAGGCTTAAGATGAACGATCGGGTCTTCGTTGGTCTGGAGATATCGACAGGACTTGGAAAAGGGAATGGGTTCGTTGATGTTTTTGCAGGACTTCACTTTGCAGGTCCGTTTTACTACATCAGAGTTGGTTCCAGATACATGTATGCCACGAATTCTTTCGATCAGAATCGACTGTCTCTTTCTTTTGTGAATTTTGGTGCTCAGTTTAGTTCTAGTTTTTAGATTTCATTTTCCACAAAAGAGAGTGGGTCGAGTGAAGAGATTCTCACTATTCCAAGAACCGGAACGCCGAACTTTTCAAGTAATGACCGCCCCTCTTCGAATGTCTTTTCAATTATTGCTGCAAAGCCTACAAGAGAAGCTCCCGTCTTGTTCGAAAGTCTGGCCAGAGCCTCTATTGTTTTACCGCTTGCAAGAAAGTCATCAACAATGATTACTCTGTCCTCACTACCGAGATAATCCAGGGAGATGTTTAGTTCCACAATTCCACCCTTAGTATGCGAAGGGGCGGATTCGCTCAGATATCTTTGCATGGTTATCGGTCTCCGCTTTCGCGCGAAGACCAGCTGAGTTCCCAGGCTGCTGGCAGCCATTAAGGCGGGAGCAATTCCCGAACTCTCGGCAGTCAAAACCTTTGTCACTCCGAAGCTTCTGAAAAAGTCCGCTATCAACTCACCCGCGCTCTTCATAAGCAGCGGGTCAATCTGATGATTCAAGAAGGAATCCACCTTTAGAATACCGTTGTCCATAACGGAACCTCTGCTCTTTACGGCTTCTTCGAGGGAGGAGAAAATCTCTTTTCTGGAAAGAATAAGTTCACCCATTGATCAACCTCCAGCAAGTATATGGTACTATGATCAACTATTTCTGTATCCGTTTCTTGAAGAAGAAATTCCTTTTGTGTAAGGTATTTTCTCTTGACAATCAGAAAAGAAATGTCCAACTATAGAAGTTTTTGGAAGCTAAAGAACATGGGAATTTCATTTTCGCTTCTTCAGGCAAGCAGTGACGACAAAGCGCTTGTTTCTCAAGCTTTTTCCAGGCAGATATTGAAATGTAATTAAGCGTGAAAAAGTAATGTAAGAGGTAGTCTAGTGAAGCGGAAGCTAGCGGTAATTCTAATTCGTTCTTGATCGTCGCCACAGTTTCTTTTGGAGACTACTTCAATGCGAACAATGTTGGAGGATCCGACATCTCTTTTCCTTTGCTTTTCGGAATTTGCTCAGTAACTAGAGAATGGGTTTCGAGGTCTTCAATTCTTCTCAACCCGGAAATTTGAGTTTCACACCTACATGTTATACGTTGGTCCTACAGTCTCATATTCCGGTGCGCTCGGACAAATTTCCGGTCTAAAGCGGGACTTGATGCTCGAATCCTTATCGGGGTTGAAAATCTATCTTTTAACCTGTTTGGGAGGAGATTTATGCTTGCCCTTTGGTTGAGAGGGCAGGCCATGTACTCTTCCAGCCTACCGAGAAATTTAAGACGAGGCTCTCTCCGGAGATTGACTTCATCGATGTAACCAAGATGACAGATAGGTTTGAGTTTTCCTTGTTCTTCTGGCCTATTCCAGTGCTTTTTGGATTCGATATGTATTTCTAAGGAAAAAGCCCCGCTAAGCGGCTTACCTTATTTTTGTACGAGCTTCATAGGCTCACCACAGCAGATCAACTCTCCGCCGCCTGCTTCCTTCACTTCAACCACATTTCCGCATATCTCGCATCTGTAGACTTCACCAACGTTTTTAACCTTCATGATTCCACTCTCCTTTTTTAATTGAAAACCTTGTTCCCTAATCCACAGTCAAATCACTTGGAGGTGCAGACAATGGAAAGAGTATTTTTCGCGGTTCTCTTCACCTTGTTTATTGTAGCCGCTGCAAACGCGCTGTATCAAGATCCACAAGCCACTTTCACCAACAACATGCAGGACGGAACCCTTGTCTATGGTGATAGCGCAATGCTTAGCTGGGACGTCGTTGTCAGGAACAACAATGTTGCACTGAGCAACATTGATATATGGATTTCCAACAAAGATTCCGGAGCAAGAGTCGGTCTAAAATCATCTCCGTTTATTGAACTTGTCAGCTACAATCTCTACCTTGGGACATCTCCGACTCCTCAACTTTACGCGACAACGAGTTCAAATAGCTACTTCGTCGAAAGGCTCTCGCCTGAGACAGTCTATTACTGGCAGATCGTGGCAATTGACAAAACTGGAAATAGATATCACGGTCCAATATGGTATTTTGAAACGAGATGATCATACCACTGGATTTGGAGGTTCCTTTCCTTCAAGAACAGCGGCCACATTTCGCCCTACCATCATTGCCATCTCGATTCTTGCTTCCTTCGTGGCAGATCCAATATGCGGAAGAAGAACAACGTTGTCGAGATCAATCAACTCCTGAGGTACATCAGGTTCCTCTTCATAGACATCGAGACCTGCAGCGGCTAACCTGCCGCTCCTGAGGGCCTTTATCAGCGCAGTCTCATCGACAATTGGTCCCCTTGCCGTATTTATCAGAACAGCTCCGGCTTTTAGCATAGAGAGCCTCTTTTCGTTTAACAGATGATACGTCTCTTGAGTCAGTGGAACATGAAGAGATATGAAATCAGAGCTTCTTAGCAACTCTTCAAGGCTTAAGTGACTTACGTTAAGCTTCTCTTCTTCATTCGACAATAGTGGTTTCCTGCTGCAATATACAACATTCATTCCAAATGCCTCTGCTCTTTTTGCAACAGCTTTCCCGATTCTTCCGAGGCCTATTATTCCCAAAGTCTTTCCCGAAAGAGAGGGGCCGGTGAACAGATCAGGCTTCCATCCAACAAATCTGTGCTCTCTCACAAATCTGTCAGCTTCCACAATTCTTCTGCTGGCAGCCAGGATTAATGACATCGTCAAATCCGCCGTGGCATCGGTGAGTACTTCAGGTGTGTTCGTTACTCTTATTCCCCTCTTGCGCGCTTCGTCGATGTCGATGTTGTTGTATCCGACAGCATAATTCGCTATTATCTTTAGCTTCGGAAGTGATTCGAGAACCTCGGCGTCAATCTTATCTGATAACAATGTTACCAGTGCCGCCGCATCTTTAGCTTTCTGAATAATCTCTTCTTTTGGAAGGAACCTATCCTCCGTGTTCACTTCAACATCGAATTTCTTTAGCAGAAGCATTCCTTCATCAGGGATTTTGTAAGTGAAGAAGATTTTGTCCATTAAGCACCTCCTACGAAAATGATAGCATCATTGCCGACAACGAGGATCGGAAGGAGCTATCTCTCCGATCCTTTTTCGGCTCTTATTGAAATTTTCGAGGTGTCAGAATCAATTATCACTTTCATTCCTTCCTCCAGAGATCCGTCGATAATCATATCGGCAATCGGACCCTCTACAGATTTTTCAATCAACCTTCGAACCGGTCTTGCACCGTATTCCCTGTCATAACCTTCTTTAGCTAAATACTCAAGCGCTTCCTTGCTGATCTCAACAGAAATCCTCTGATCTGAAAGTCTTCTCTCCATTTCCGATATCCTCATCTTGACGATACCTTGCATAGCTTTGTCATCCAGAGGTCGGAAAAGCACAACGGAATCCAATCTGTTAATGAATTCAGGTCTAAAAGCTCTACGCAGACCTTCTTCCACAACTGCATGGACTTGGTCCTTATCGGCTATAGTAGCTAGTTGTTCCGAGGCTACATTGCTGGTCATGATTACTATTGTGTTTGAAAATGATACTGTCTTTCCTTTTCCATCAGTTAGACGTCCGTCATCCATGATTTGGAGCAGCACATTATGTACTTCTTTATGTGCCTTTTCAACCTCATCGAGAAGCACAACTGAGTAAGGCCTCCTCCTAACTGCTTCGGTCAGTTGACCCCCTTCTTCGTACCCAACGTAGCCGGGAGGTGCACCGATAAGCCTCGAGACGGTGTGCTTCTCCATGTATTCTGACATGTCGATCCTGATCATCGCATCTTCGCTGCCGAAAAGGATAAAGGCGAGGCTCTTGGCAAGCTCCGTTTTTCCGACTCCGGTTGGTCCCACAAACAAGAAGGAACCCCACGGTCGGTGAGGGGCATTTAACCCCGCTCTAGCGCGTCTTATTGTTTGAGAGACAGTTCTTACTGCCTCTTCTTGGTCCATGAATCTCTCATGGATTATTGACTCAAGATCACGAAGCTTTTCACGCTCGGATTGAAGCATCTTTCCGGCAGGAATTCCCGTCCACTGTTCAACTACAGAAGCTACCACAGCAGGCGTCACGGCCTTTCCAAACGACTCATCTGATTCCCATTTCTTTTTCTCTTCACGAAACTCTTCACTCTTTCTCTCGGCCTCCATCTTCAACTCTGCAGCAGCCTGATACTCTCCCTTTTCTGCAAGTGAGGTTATTTGAGAGTCGAGATCCTTGAGCTGGCGGTCAAGAAGTCTTAGCCTTTCAGGCATGTAACCCGTTTGAAGTCTCACAAATGAAGCCGCTTCGTCAACAAGATCTATTGCTTTGTCCGGAAGATAACGGTCTGTTATGTACTTTACGCTAAGATCGACGGCTGTTTTTAGAGCATCATCTTCGATTTTTATCTCGTGATGCTTTTCGTAAGTAGATTTCAGTCCTTCCAGAATTCTGTAGGTTTCCTCAGGGGTCGGTTGATCGACCATTACTGGCTGGAAACGTCTTTCAAGAGCTCTGTCTTTCTCGATGTACTTCCTGTATTCATCAAGAGTGGTTGCACCGATGCATTGCAGTTCGCCCCTGGCAAGAGCCGGCTTCAAGAGATTCGCGGCATCCATAGATCCCTCGGCTGAGCCAGCTCCTACAACGCTATGGATCTCGTCGATGAATAGGATCACTTCGCCAGAGAGTTTTCTCACTGAATCGATGATGTCTTTCATTCTCTCCTCGAATTCGCCTCTGAATTTCGTTCCGGCGACCAGTCTGCCCATATCCAGTGCCAGGACGCTCTTGTTATTCAAGTATTCAGGGACATCGCCACTCACAATACGTTGAGCCAGACCTTCTACAATTGCTGTCTTTCCAACTCCTGGTTCTCCGACGAGCGCGGGGTTGTTCTTGGTCTTTCTTCCAACAATCTGTATTACTCTTCTGACTTCTTCCTCTCTACCTATAACGGGCATCAGCTTGCCTTCCTTTGCAAGCTGAGTAAGGTCGATTGTGAACTTCTTCAAGGAAGAAAGATTCTCATCCTCTTCTGTGCCGCTTTTTGTGCGGCCCTTGAGAATCAATGTATATATGTTATCCAAATTGATCCCGTACTTAGACAAGAGTCTGCTCGCAACAGCAGAGGTCTCCCGTACCATTGCCAGAAGTATATGCTCGGTTCCGGTTTTCGAATCATGCATTCTTCTCGCTTCACTTCGGGCATTCTCAAGGATGTGCCTGGCCTCAGGGGTGATGTATATCTGGTTGGTGGACTCGCGGCTACTTCCGTAACGGCCGATGACTTCTTCAACATCTTTCTTCAGAGAATCCGTGCTAATGTTCTTCTCGTTCAGTATCTCGATGGCGATATTATCACCGTCCTCGAGCATGGAAAGAAGAATATGCTCCGATGCAAGTTGATTTTGCCTGTATCTCATCAGGATGTCTTGAACATCCATGAGGATTTTCTTTGCCTTCTCGGTGTACTCTTCATAGTTAATCATCATTGCACCTCCAAAAAAAGGGCGCCCGAAAGCGCCCTCTTAGTTCCTTTCTAACGTTAGTCGATCTTTACTTGAATAGCTTCTTTCTTGACTTCTTCTTTTTTGGGGAGCTCGAGTTTAAGGACACCGTCTTCGTATTTCGCTTTGACATCATCACTCTTCACGTATTCAGGAAGCCTGAATATTCTCTGGAATGCTCCGCTATATCTCTCGTAGCGGTGGTAGTCTCTTTCCTTTTCCTCTCTTTCAAGCTTTTTCTCGCCTTTGATTGAGAGAACATCATCTTCTACCTTGATTTCGAGTTCATCCTTCTTGATTCCTGGGATGTCAATTTCAATGAAGACAGAGTTGTCCTTCTCGTAGATGTCAACTTCAGGACTAAACATCGATGGTTCTCTCGACTGGTCGCTCAGCCCTTTGAAGGCGTCGTTAAAGAGTCTGTCCATTTCTCTTTGAATCTCCTCAAACGGTCTGAAAAGATCGCTTCCTCTTCTGATTGCCAACATATTAACACCTCCATTCTCTGGATTTCTATAGATTCTGTTACTTGCTGTCTTCCGGCGGTATATACTCGGTACCACTGTCACTGTCATTGTCATTGTTATCACCTTCCTGTGGGACTCCGTCTGCAGGAGTTTGAGCCTGTGCTTTCTCGTAAACACTCTGTCCAACTCTCATGCTCTCTTTTTGAAGCTGATCAAACAGAAGCTTCACCCTCTGCATATTGTCTTCGTTGATTGCATCCCTTAGGTCCTTCACGAGGCTTTCAAGTTTACCCCTGTCTTCGGATGAAATCCTGTCGCCGCTCTCGCTAAGGAGTTTGTCGATACTATATGCGAGCTGGTCAGCTTGATTTTTCAGCTCAATTTCCTGTTTCTTTTGTTTGTCCTGTTCTTCGTATTTCTTTGCTTCCTCTACCACTCTCTTTATCTCTTCTTCCGACATCTTTTGTCTTCCGCTGACTACCATTGATTGTTCTCTATTGGTTCCCAGGTCTTTTGCGGAAACATGAACTATGCCGTCGCTGTCTATATCGAAAGTCACTTCAATTTGAGGAACTCCCCTAGGTGCGGGTGCAATTCCTGTAAGCTTGAAGCTTCCAAGAGACATGTTGTCTCTGGCCAAGGTTCTTTCTCCCTGGAACACTGCCACTTCTACTTCGGTCTGACCGTCTGCCGCGGTTGTGAAGACCTTAGACTTTTTCACGGGAACCGTGGAGTTTCTTTCGATTATCGGTTCCATCAAACCGCCCATAACCTCGACTCCTAAAGTGAGAGGCGTAACGTCTACGAGCACCAGATCGCTTTCCACGCTGCCCGAAAGAATACCGCTCTGAAGCGCTGCACCAATTGCCACTGCTTCATCGGGGTTTATGTTCTTGTTAGGGTCTTTGCCGAAGATCGACTTGATGAAACTCTGAACCATCGGTATTCTCGTTGAACCTCCAACGAGAAGCACTTCATCAACCTCTTTTGGTGAAAGCTTTGCGTCGCTCATTGCTCTTTCTATCTGTTCCCTGGTGCCTTCCACAAGATCTTTTATTAGGGATTCAAACGTAGATCTCGTTATCTTCATTTCGAGATGCAGTGGCCCATCAGCCGTTGCAGTTATGAAAGGCAGGGAAATCTCCGTTTCAAACTTTGAAGAAAGCTCTATCTTGGCTCTTTCCGCGGCGTCCTTCAGTCTCTGGAACGCTTGTTTGTCTTTTCGAAGATCAACGTTGTTCTTCTTTCTGAAGTCTTCTGCTATATGGTCTATCAACCTCTGATCGAAGTCATCTCCACCGAGGTGATTGTTGCCCGAAGTCGATAAAACTTCAACTACTCCGTCACCTATGTCTAGAACGGAAACATCGAAGGTTCCTCCACCCAAATCGTATACTATGATCTTCTTATCTCCACGTTTCTTATCGATTCCGTAAGCAACGGCAGCTGCTGTCGGTTCGTTAATAATCCTCTGGACTTCCAGCCCAGCAATTATACCTGCCTCTTTTGTGGCCTGTCTCTGAGCATCGTTGAAATATGCGGGACAAGTAATGACTGCCTGTGTTATCTTTCCTCCGAGGTAAGCCTCGGCGTCGGTCTTCATCTTCTTGAGAATATAGGCACTTATTTCCTGAGGAGAGTATTCCTTGTCATCAATCCTTACTTTGAAATCAGAACCCATCTTCCTCTTAATTGATCGTACCGTTCTATCAGCGTTCAATATTGTCTGCCTCTTCGCGGGTTCGCCAACAATGATTTCACCTGTCTTGCTGAACGAAACTATCGAAGGGGTTGTCCGATTACCTTCTGCATTTGGAATAACCTCAACGTTGCCGTCAGGCTTTACCCAGGAAATTACCGAATTTGTAGTTCCAAGGTCGATACCTACTGTGTATTCCTTATTTGCCATTTGATTTTCCTCCTTACCACCAACTTAACTTCTACAACACTATTATAGGCAAGAGAAATCAACCTGTCAACAAGAATAATGTAAGATGTGACAACTCTAGAGTGCTTATATAATAGGGTATTAGATCATCTAAATAATCTCGCAAGACAATTGTATAGCGTTCTTAGTCATAGACTGATAATAGAATTAGGATTTTTTAAAGTTTTTTTGCCATATTTCACCCAGGACTCTCCAATAGTTTCTGTTAAGTGCGGCTATCCGAAGAGGAACTGGACTTCAAGGAGAATTTTTGGTCAATGAAGCGTTGGTTTCTTTTTCAGAACTTCTTCAAGAGATGCAAGAGCGGTTGACTCAACGTAGGAAGAATGTTCCTTAAGTATCGCAGGATATTTGAGACCTGAGCCTGTCAAAACAGCTACCACTATCGCTTTTCTCAAATCCATCTCTCCCCGTAGTTTGGAAAGAGCTGCATAAGCAACGGCGCTTGCTGGCTGCACGAAGAGCCCGTTGTTTGCGAGGCTTCTTTGGGCTTTTAGGATATTCGCTTCATCTATTGCTACAGTCATTCCATCATTTTTCTTGAGTATTCTTAAGACCGCGTTTCCACTTGGCGGGAAAGGATTCTCAATTGCATGAGCCATGGTTTTGGGATGGTGAAATCTCGTGATTTTGGAAGCGCGAGATGAAAAAGCAAGGTCAATTGGGCAGCAACCTGTGGCCTGCGCAACGATCAATCGTGGGATACTGGCTGACAATCCAGAGTCCCTCAACTCGCGGAAGCCCTTTTCAATTCCCCTTAAATTGCCTCCAGAACTAGTCGGAACAATAACAAAGTCTGGAACCCTTTCTCCTAACTGAAGAAATATTTCGAAGGCAATAGTTTTCGATCCTTCAACCCTCATCGGAACGTCGGAATTTGCAAAGTAGATTGTGCTATTCCTTCCGGCTTCTAGAGAATTGTAGTACAGCTGGCCATAATCACCTGCAACCTTGATAATTCTGCAACCGTATATCGAAATTGGAGAGACCTTTTCATCTGGAATCGAATCGGAGACAAGAATCGTGGTTTCCAATCCCGCTCTCTTACCGTAGGCAGCAACTGAAGCCGCCATATTTCCAGTAGATACCGTTCCAATATGGTTGTAGCCTCTGCGAATAGCATCGAGGACAGCTAGATAGCTTCCCCTGTCCTTGAATGACCATGTTGGATTGACAGATTCATTTTTGGCGTACAGTTCCATCCCTGAAGAGTCTGTGTCACCGAGTCTGGTCAGCGGGGTGAACCCCTCGCCCAAAGAAAGGGAGTTTTTGTCTTCTAGTCCAGGAAGGAGATCTGAGAAGCTATTTAGAATACCAAATCGGTTGAACCCTATTTTCACAGTCTTCTTCTTTTCAATAACTACTTCAAGAGGTTCTCCGCACTCGCAGCGAAAATGTCCATCCGAGTACTCCTTTCCGCAAGCGGTGCATATTAGTCCTAATGATCTCATTGTTTCGCTCCTTTCAAGTGTCTATCTGATAGATACTGTATTCAAGGATTTCTTTAAACCCGAGCTTTCTGGCAATTAAGAGCAAAGGGCAGTTCGTCGAGTTGCGATGCCAGTCAACTGTCAATCCGTTCGATGAGAATTCATTCATTCATGCTCTTGCAACAGCCAGACCAACCCCTTATTTCTAGATTCTTCTACTGTCTCCAGACCCGCCTCAATTCTATCGGCAGACCTGTACGCACCGATGCACCAACTTAGGATCGTACCATTTCTGACTACTATCTAACCACCGCTATTACTGATGAAGGAATCCACATCTTTCCAAAAAGAGTATATCCAGCCTTCAAGAACTTGGGTGTTAACCAGTCCCATCTCAAGCATTTCGCCGGTTATTCTTAGGGGAGTCTTATCAATGTTGAGATTCTCTGTTTTCAGGTCCTTCAAAGATCGCATTTGGAATAGAGATCTTCTCACCTGCCTGGGATTCAAAGTAATTAGGATGCTTCCAAGTCTTTCAAACGCGGCTGGAGTTCAATAGAAATTCAGAAGAGGAATTCCTGACTCTCTTGCCAGCACCATAAGAGTTTTAGAAAAGAGATCGCGCAAGGGGATGAGCGAATTCTCTTCAACCATGCCTCCAACTAGAACCGAATCACAGAAGTTCCAGATTACTGAGATGTTTTGTTTCTCGGGATCATCGACGTAAACGGCTCCCCTCGTATACAATTCGATGACAGACAAAGCCATAAGGTTCTGGCCAAGTTCTTCATCAATAGTCTCTAGACTCTGGAATTTCTCCGGTTCGATCTTAACCAACAACACTATCTCCTCCAATTTCGGTTCCTCAATTTTACTCTGCATCTCATCGGCAAAGCAAGAAGACTTGGACTGTTCTTTGTTTTGCGGAGTATACATGATAGATTATCTCAGGAGGTGACAAATTGGAGATCAAAGGGTTTGTTGAAATTGACGGGATTACCTACAGGCTCATAAGTCGTCAGAAGAGCTCTTACAAGAGACTGCGAATCAGAAGCAAAGGTCCGGTCGGAATTCATCTGGCGACCGAAGAGAGCTTTTTGGAAAAGAATGCGGATTATCTGAAGAAGCTTCTCGAAAAGTCGGAAGTCGATATCCCCATTGGAAAGGATAACGGAGGAGCCGATGAATAGATTTGCGGATGAATATGAAGAGATAGCTGCCAACATGCCCTCTGAGGAAGAGAGAATCGGTGAACACAACGAGGTTCTGCTTGATAGACTGGATTATATTATGCCGGGTCTTCTTGAAGAAGAAGATTTCGATGGCTGGATGGTCATCGGAAGGGAAAATAACGAAGATCCCATCATAAGTACGCTTCTTCCCGGTTCGTTTTACGGAGCCAGCAGAATAACAGCCTTCTTATTCACGAAGAATAATAGATTTGTTTTGTCTCCATATGGTAGTCAGATGAGCGACTACTATGAATCTGCGTGGAAAGTTGAAGACGGAGATATCTTCGATTCAATAGGGAAGCTGTTGATGGACTTAAGGGTAAAGACTCTAGGAGTAGACTATTCGGAGAATTTCGCACTCGCCGACGGGATTACGCTTTCACTTCTCCAGTCTCTCAAGAGAAGGCTTTGTGATGAGGTTGCTATGGTTAGTGCCGAAAACATTGCGGTCAACTGGTTGCAGACTAGAAGCGAGAAGGAGATTGAGGTTTACAGAAATCTAGACAGAATAGCTCACGTAATAATCAGAAATGCCTTTTCGAGAGACAACATTGTACCGGGAGTCACGAAAACTAGAGATTTGGAGCTCCTGCTCAAGAAGCTTTCATATGATATTGGTCTGAAAACATGGTTCGGCCCAGATGTAGACTTCCAGAGAAAGGGTGTGGAAGATCCAAGAAGTACGGGAGTGGTAGAGGAGGGAGATCTTCTGCACTGCGATTTTGGTTTCATCTGTAATGGTCTTGCGACAGATACACAGCAAATGTTCTACCTGAAAAGGAAAAGTAGAAGTAGTGTACCGGAAGGGCTGCAAGATGTTGTTTCCAAGACAAACGAGGTTCAGGACATTCTGGCACGAAATTTCACTGAGGGTATTAGAGGGAACGAGCTGTTAAGAATGTCATTGAAAGACGCAGCAGAAAGAGATCTGAATGCGACGATCTATTCTCATCCGGTCGGCTATCATGGACACGGAGCGGGGCCAATCATAGGACTTTGGAATAACCAGGAAGGAATTAAGGGGACGGGGGATCTCAAAATCAGGGATTCTGCTTGTTTTGCCATGGAGTTGAACAACAGATCTCCAGTGGCTTCTTGGAGTGGCCAGCCGGTTTATGGATTCTTGGAGGAGACTGTCGCTTTCAGAAACAACGAGATTGACTATCTGGATGGAAGGCAGGAAGAGCTTTTTCTAATATAGGAGGTGTGAACCATGAAGAAAGCACTGATAGCAATTTGCTATATCGCATTGATAATCACATCGGGGCTTGCGATTGAGTTGAAGGAGTCAGCCAATTCAATGGGTGTAACTGATCTTGCCATACTCGAGATTCAGGAGAATCCTTCCACGGGATATCTTTGGCATATTTTCGCGGAGCCGACAGGTGTGCTGAGAAACTTCCTTGAAGAGCACAGCGCACCCAGTATGATGCCGGGTGCTCCTTCTGTCAAAGGTTGGATAATGACTGCAGCAAGAGAGGGGAAAGCGCTGATCACCTTAAGACTCTTCAGGGAGTGGGAAGGGGAAAAGCAATCGATAGACTTCAGGGCATTGACCGTTGATGTAACTGGTGAGGAAAAAGGCCAGGTTGATTTCAATATTCTCATTAACGAAGTTTCCCTCGGCTCAACCTTCACTGTAACTCTCGAAGAGAATGCCAGCACGGGATACTCATGGCAGTATCAGATACTTGGAGACGGAATCAGCGAAATTGGTAAGAAAGTCCTGGCCGACGATAGCGGGAAAGTCGGAGCCCCTTCGAAAGTCACCTGGACTTTCCAGGCGGTAGATGGTGGCAATTCAGCAATTGTTTTTAGATATTTTAGATCATGGGAAGGCGAGAAATCAGCGGTAGATTATAAAGCCTACAATATCTGTGTGCGATGAACTCTGGAATTACCATGCGACTGTATAATATAACTGAGGTGATCCTTAGTTGACTATTCCGGGAGGTAAGCTGCAAGTATATCTGACATCAATTTTGATAATAGTTGTTTCGGCAATAGTATTTTCAATGCACTCTTTTCAGCCAGTCAGGCTGCTGGCAGTACTGAGCGAAATGGTCATTATTGGGGTTTCGCTCGTTGCAGCTTATCTTCTAGGGAACAGGGAGCTTCATAGGGGAATACCGCTTGGACTCATTCTGCTGTCACTTTCGACATACTTCGATTTACTTGAAGCACTTACCCGAATGAATTACTACGAGTTCATTTCCGTGGCTCTCTTAGTTGTGGGTTTTCCAATTCTTCTGGCAAGTTCAATCTATCATATTAGGGAGCGAAAGAAAAGAATATCCGAATTCAGCGCAGTTTTGAGTAACTCGTTGGACGGTATTCTCCTGCTAGACCTATCGGAAAATGTTCTTTATACGAACAAAACCGCATGTGATCTACTGGGATACAACGAAGAGCAACTGAAGATGAAAAAGCTTTCGGACTTTCTTTCTGAAAAGGGCGAGAAAAAATTCAGAGAAGCAAGATCTTCTCTCTTCGCAGGCCAGAATGTATCTGCATTTGAAGTCGAGCTGATTACGTCCGGCGAATCACAACTCGTTGCTGAGATTAGTCTGGTGATTGGGAGGAATGCAAATGAAGATCCTGATTCGATTATACTGACCTTCAAAGACGTAACGCATGTGAGAAGAATCGAATCGGCTCTTGTTGAGCAGAACAGATTCCAGAAAGTTCTCAACGAGTTAATTACAGAAGTGCTCGAAAGTGATTTCGATGAGGAGACCTACAAGTACTTTCTCATGAAGTGCGTTCAGTCTTTTCCCAGGGCCGATGCAGCCGCCTTTCTGCTTAGAGAGGATGACAATCGCTTTCACTTCGTAGCTACCTACAAATATGATTTTGAAGAACTGAAGCCGATCTCTTTTGCTCCGGAGGAGCTCATTCAGAAGAGCAGCGACGAGGTGGTGATAATAAAGGATTACAGCGTTGACTATAAAATGGATAGTGAGCGGTTGAAGAGGATCATCAAGGGAGGAAGGTTATTGGAGATCAAGAGTACTCTCTCCATCCCAATAAAGATAGATGGCGATGTCAAGATGTACTTCAATCTCGACAGTTTCAGTTCTTCAACTGCCTTTGAAGATGAGGAAATTATGAATACCGCGATTGGATTTGGAAAGGCCATATCGGTTCTTCTTTGGAGAATTAACACGGTAAACGAGCTTAGAAGACAAAGAGAATTAATGGAAAGACTGTCGATGGAAGATCATCTGACAGGTCTTCCGAATCGCAGGGCCTTCTTCGATTGCGCGATGAGGCAAATAGAGCTCTCAAGACGGAACGGGGAAGAAATGGCTATCCTTTATCTCGATCTCAATGATTTCAAAGGAGTCAATGACACTCTTGGACATGACTTTGGTGATGAGCTTCTAAAAAGCGTTGGCAAGCGCCTGAGTAACGTCTGCCGCAAAAGTGATCTCATTGCAAGAATGGGCGGCGACGAATTTGTGTTCATACTGCCTTCAACGGGAAAGGAAGGGTCTAGAGAAGCAGAAACGAGAATCCATCAAGCCTTTGAAGACCCCTTTTCTGTCAAGGGAAGAGGCTTGAAACTGACTGCCAGTGTCGGTATTGCAGTATTTCCTGATGATGGGAAGACGATTAGAGAATTGCTGATCGTAGCCGACGAAAAGATGTATGAAAACAAGGAGAATCTCTCAAAAGAGTCAAAGAGAGTGACTATCACCTAACCATTTGAGATTACTGTTTTTCAGACTTTCTGATGTTACGAGAAAATGCATCGAGACGACTAATTCCTCAGAAGAAACCTCCTTTCTTCTTGTGCCGAATAATGGACATTAAGTAAAGACAGGGATTCATCCCGGTATTCGTAAATCAGGGGAAGTTTGCTACAAAAACCACTTTGAACTTCAAAGAGGTTTTGCCTGTGGTTTCTCTGGTCTCTGAGAACATGACTAGACCCTTTTATCAAAGGTTCAATCTCCAAGAAAGCGTTCGGCGTTCTTCAGATCCTCCGGAGTGTTAAAGCCAAGAAATTCGTCCGTGTTTGACGTTCTAAAACCGCACACAATCTTATTATCAGCTACTGCCATCGATACTATGTCAGATATGTAAATTTCTCCTGTCAATTTATTTGGTTTCAGAGCATAGCTGAAAGTTTCTACAACGCTTTTCTTTAGAATTATCGGGCCTATATAGAACTCCCAGGGTGGGTCACAATCGGGCACCTTCTTCTCCTCAAAGCTCACTACTCTGCCACTTTCATCTTTCTCCACCAGAGTGCATGGATACTTCGTTTGAGTTATTCTTGAGAGAAAGGTAATATCACAACTGCTTTCATTGTAAAGCTCTACCAGAGAGTTCAGCGACTCTCTAGATATGAGTATAAGATCGGCGCATAGAACGAGAATATCCTCATCTTCCGGTACGAGTTGGAGGGCTTTTTGCAGGGCATCGGCAGTTCCTCTTGGAGTCTCCTGATATGCATAACTAACCGGGAAAACTATGCTATCTGCGAAATCTCTCTCAAAATCAAGGTTTATTACTACTACCGCTCTGTCACATTTAGAGACCTCGAAAGCCTTTTCAAGAACATGCTTTACCATAGGTCTTCCCTTCATATTCATCAGAGGTTTTGGAACTAATGACTTCAGACGTTTCCCCATTCCTGCGGCAAGAATAACTGGAATCATAACCGAAACAGGTCCTTTCATCTCATCGATCTGAAGAATAATAACACTTTCTATCGATCGAAGCTGTACTCATGACCAGGTACGACTGAACGAGAAAGGAAAAGTATAGAAGAGTAATTCACCGATAATCGCTTTGTGCTTTCGCTGAGCGGACAGGATTAGATTCGATGGGATTTGGCTATTACAATACGGGAGTGTTTATATTGGTGTGTAATCGTTTACGTAAACGTTTACAGGAGGATCTTTAATATCAGTGAAGACTAAGATCAGTATACGTGAAGTAGCGGAGAAGGCCGGGGTTTCGACAGCCACAGTCTCCAGAGTACTTAACAAGAGCCTATATGTAAGTCCCGAGCTCGAAGAAAGAGTCATTAGAGCCTCTCGGGAGCTTGGTTATGTTCCCAATAGGCTTGCCAGAGGCCTCAGAATCGGCAGTAGCGGTATGATAGGCTTTCTTATCCCCGATATAGTGAATCCCTTTTTCTCCGAAATAGTGAAGGGAGCTGAAGATTATCTGCGCGAGAAGGGATACTTCATTTTTCTTGCCAGTTCATCTGGCGATTCTTTGAAAGAGGAGGAGCTTCTAAAGGCTCTGTATTCACGGAATATTGAGGGAATTGGTGCAATAATCCTCGGAGAGCTTCCTGAGTTTGTTAAGTCGATTTCGTCAAATCTGCCCATTGTGATTATCGACAACTATCAAGATTGGGATGAAGTCTCTTATGTTTTTTCAGACAATTACGATGGGATGAAAAAGATGATGAATTATCTAATTAAAGGGGGTCACAAAAGCTTTGCCTTTCTAAATGGTCCCGTGAACACATTTTCCTCAAGAGAAAGGCTTAGGGCATTTGAAGATGCTATCTCAGAAGAGAATAGGAGTTTCGAGATACATTTTGGAGACTATACCTTTGAAAGCGGTAGAGAGATGCTGAGAAAACTCAAGGGAATACCCGATGCTATAGTATGTGGTAACGATATGATAGCATTCGGAGCGATAATGGAGTTGACCGAGATGGAATACGATGTACCTGGAAAAGTATCGGTTACAGGATTCGATGACATACTCTTCTCAAGTATGACCAATCCTACGTTGACTACCGTGCGTCAAGATGGATACGCTATGGGTAGGGCTTCCGGTGAGATACTTCTGAGAAAGATCAGCGGTCAGAAAACAAACAGCACGATTCTTCTGAAGACTTCACTTCAAATCAGGGGGAGCAGCAATGGATGATTTCATTCTCAAGATGGAGGGCATCTCCAAGAGCTTTCCCGGAGTAAAGGCGCTGGATAACGTCAGTTTCGATCTAAAGCGAGGAGAGATTCTTGCTCTGATAGGTGAAAACGGCGCTGGCAAGTCGACTCTCATGAAGATATTGAGTGGTGTTTACAGGCAAAATGAAGGGAAGATATTTCTCGAAGGTAATGAAGTTCGTATTGAGGGACCTTCAGATTCTATAGAGCGTGGAATAGCGGTAATCTACCAGGAGTTGAATCTTAGTGAAGATCTCACAGTTGCCGAGAACATATATTTGGGAAGAGAGATGAGCTCGTGGTGGAATCTTAATCGTAGAGACCTCAGAAGAAGAGCCGAAAAGCTTCTGAGCTCGCTCAACTTTCCAGTACGCGCAGGCGCGATAGTTAAGAAGCTTAATGTCTCCGAAAAACAGCTTGTCGAGATCGCTAGAGCTATGGCTTCCGATGCAAGAATAATCGTTATGGATGAACCTACCGCAACAATAACCGAGCATGAGACGGCGATACTGTTCAAGCTAATGAGGGAGCTTAAAGAAAAAGGTGTGTCGATAGTTTTTATTTCTCATAAACTTGAAGAGGTTTTCGAAATAGCCGACAGGATCACGATATTGAGAGATGGATCATTAATATCTTCCGGCCCTATCGGAGACTACACTGGCGACCGTTTGATAAAGGATATGGTAGGAAGAAGAATCGACGATATGTTCCCTAAAGAGAACTTCGTAACGGGAGAAACCGTCTTCGCGGTTGATGGTCTTTCAGTACCTGGACACTTCGAAAATGTCTCTTTCGAAGTGAAAAGAGGTGAGATCCTCGGGATATCGGGTCTTGTGGGCTCTGGCAAGGGCGCGATTGCTCTAGCCATATACGGTGGCATAAAAGCAACTGCGAATAGGGCAGAGCTTTCCGGCAAATCATTCCCATTTCCTACGAGGCCTGACCAAGCATTGTCTAGAGGAGTTATTCTCATACCCGAGGATCGGAAGACACAGGGGCTGGTGACATCTTTGAGTATAACAAAGAACGTTGTTCTACCAAATACAGAACTCGTAAGCAAACTGGGTAATATTAGTTGGAGAGCGAGCAGGAAACTTGCCGAAAATATGATAAATAGACTGGCTATAAAGACACCTTCTTCAGATCAAAAAGTTAACAACCTGTCAGGTGGAAATCAACAGAAAGTAGTTCTCGCAAAGGGGCTTACAAAATCGCCTGAAATCGTAGTCTTCGTCGAGCCCACCAGGGGAATTGACGTTGGAGCAAAGGTTGAGGTCTACCGGCTAATGAATGAACTGGCAAATCAGGGTAAGGGGATAATCATGATATCTTCTGAACTGCCAGAAATAACGAGCATGAGCGATCGAGTACTTGTAATGCACCGTGGTCGTCAGGTAGTCATATTTGAAAGAAAGGATATTAATCAGCAGAACATAATTTCTGCGGCAATGGGGGAACAATGATGAAGAAGACCCTCAGTCTTTTAAGAAGATTTCCAATTGTTGTCGGCTTTTTTGGAATCGTTCTTGTGTTTAGCTTTCTAAGCGATAGATTCTTTACCGTTTCAAATTTCATGAATGTTCTTAGGCAGGTATCTATAAACGGAATAATCGCATTCGGAATGACCTTCGTAATAATCTCTGGAGGCATAGACCTTTCAGTAGGTTCGATATTCGCTTTCTCAGCAGTAGTCGGGGCAAGCGTTATAAAGAGCACTTCTCCTTT
Organism: Mesotoga sp. UBA6090; assembly: GCF_002435945.1. NCBI lineage: Bacteria > Thermotogati > Thermotogota > Thermotogae > Kosmotogales > Kosmotogaceae > Mesotoga > Mesotoga sp. UBA6090. Next base: position 4,290 of record NZ_DIXC01000018.1, on the reverse strand, counting down.
ACTTGGAATCCTGGCGGCACTAGGAATAGGTGCTCTCATGGGCGCCTTCAACGGCGTGATAATTGCCAAGATGAAGCTTCAGCCTTTCATAGTAACTCTTGCCACTATGGCTATCGCCAGAAGCTTTACGCAGGCATTCACTCAGGGAAGACCGATAACCGGTTTTCCAGCAAGTTTCAGGGAAATCGGGCGTGGAGAGATCTTCGGAATTCCCGTGCCTGTTTTAATAATGCTTGGAGTGTTTGTTTTCGCCTGGTATCTTCTCTTTAATACGAAGTTGGGTCTCTACACTTACTCAATAGGTGGAAACGAAGAGGCAACGAAACTAAGCGGTGTCAAAGTAGATAGATACAAGATAGTTATTTATACTATAAGCGGTCTCCTGGCCGCGCTGAGCGCACTCATTTTGACTGCTAGACTCAATAGTGCCCAGCCAATATTTGGAGAGGGTTATGAGTTGGATGCCATTGCCGCGGTGGTTCTAGGAGGGACAAGCCTCTCCGGTGGAAAAGGATCGATAATAGGAACAATTTTCGGTATTATGGTCCTTGGAATAATAAACAACGGTATGAATCTTGTTCTTATCTCACCATTCTACCAACAAGCAGTGAAAGGAGCCGTAATACTCCTGGCAGTCATGGCGGAAAGAAACAGTGATTAGGTATTTGTTTAGGCCTTCAAGGCCAATTTTTGATAAGGAGGTACTGAAATGAAGAAACTACTTGTAATTACCGTTTTTCTGGTAGCAGCATCGGCGTTCCTTTTTGGAGCAACCTACAGAATTGGACTCTCTCTATCCACTCTCAATAATCCGTTCTTTGTAACGCTTAGGGACGGAGCCCTTCAGGCAGCGGCTGGTCTAGGAGTAGAAGTAATCGTGGCTGATGGCCGAGACAACCCTGCCAAGCAGTTAGGTGATATTGAAGATTTTGTGCAGCAGAAATTGGATCTAATAGTCATTAACCCGACTGACAGCGATGCGATTGTCACTGCAGTGGAGGAAGCTAATAAGGCTGGAATACCGGTGATAACAGTTGACAGAGGAGCCAATGGCGGAATGGTGATTGCGCATATTGCTTCCGACAATGTTGCAGGCGGTATGATGGCCGGTGAGTACGTCGCAATGCTTCTCGGCGGAAAGGGTAACGTAGTTGAACTTGAAGGAATCGTTGGAACGTCGGCTGCGCGAGATCGTGGACAGGGCTTTGGTGCAGCTATTTCCAAATACCCGGATATCAAGATCGTTGCGAAACAGGTTGCAAACTTCAACAGAGCCGAAGGACTTGTAGTAATGGAGAACATCCTTCAGGCGAATCCCAATATCGATGCTGTTTTTGCTCACAATGACGAGATGGCTCTTGGAGCAATCGAAGCCATAAAAGCCGCCGGTCTTCTAGATAAGATCAAAGTCGTAGGCTTCGATGCCGTTGATGATGCTGTTGCAGCGGTAAATGCCGGTGAAATGGCGGCTACTGTTGCCCAGCAACCATTTGTGATGGGTCAGCTGGCTGTTGTCAAAGCGTTCGAGTATCTGACTATCGGTACGATTTACATTCCTGTAGATCTACAGTTAGTAACGTTGAAGTAATAAGACCAGGAGGCCGGGGGGATGGGGATCTCCCTCCGGCTTTTTTAGAGGCTCTTATGATAGCAGTTATAGGAAGCAGCAACGTCGATATGGTAATTAACGTAGATGACTTCACCTTACCGGGTCAGACTCAGAAGGGATTGGAGCTGTCTTACTATCCAGGAGGCAAGGGTGCTAATCAGGCAGTAACATCAAGACTACTTGGTGGAGAGGTCTACTTCCTTACCTGTCTGGGAAACGATGGAAATGCCCAGATGATGAAAAGAGAACTGGAAGCCATTGATCTTGGTAATGGAATAAGATATGTCGATTCTCCAAACGGAGTCGCTTTGATAGAGGTTTCAAGTTCAGGAGAGAACAGGATAATAGTATACCCTGGTGCAAACTTTCACCTGTCTCCGGAGATTATTGCCGATTCTAGAGAAAGCCTGCTAAAAGCCGACATTCTTCTTCTCCAGAACGAAATCCCGTTCGAATCGACTCTCTATGCAGCGAAACTCTTCAGCGAAGCCGGAAAGACGGTCATCTTTGATCCTGCGCCATCAAGTAATATCGACAAGTCGATTCTGCGATACGTTAGCATCATAACCCCAAACGAAACAGAGATGGCCGAGCTTGCGGGATACAACCTGGGCATTGAAGAAGCTACTGCAAAGCTTCACAAGATGGGATGTGAAGATGTGCTTCTTAAGAGAGGAAATAAAGGGGTCTTCTTCTCTGGAAGATCGAAGAGTTTGGTGGTCCCGGCCTTCAAAGTAAGAGCCATTGATTCAACCGCAGCTGGCGATGTTTTCAATGGGGCTTTTGCCTGCTCGCTGGACAGAGGACTTGATCTTCACGCTTCTCTCAGGTATGCCTGTGCAGCTGCAGCATTATCGGTTACCAGAAGGGGAGCCCAGAAGTCGATCCCTCGAAATGAAGAGATTGGAAGTCTCCTTGGCGAATGAGATTTCAAGAGTTATTGGTGACTATCGAAAAACTAGATTGCTTATGAAACTAATCTAATTTGAGAAACTTCTCCTCCGTGTAACTCTCTGCGAAAGTAAGGCTGAGTCTGTTTCCTTATTTTGACTGACACTAATTTAGTCTGGAGATACTCTTCAAGTGTTAGAAAGATATGAATCGAAGTTTTATTGCTCCTGGTACTCTTTTGAGAGCTGAATTCATACTGCTTTTTATAGCGCTTATGGGTGCAGTGTTTCTGTCTACTGTAACAGCAATTATGATTGAAAATCGCTACTCCAATTTGGAGAAGCAACTTTCCAGTTCCGTAGAGATTATCGCGAAGGAGAACATAAGAACAGTTTTCTACGACTACTTTTATTGGGACAGAATGAAAGAAGCGGTCGAAAAGGAAGACGAAGACAATGAATTTCTTTCATATTTTCTAGATCATCTCCTCTTTCACAATTCTTTTATATCTGGGGCGAGCATAGTTAAGGAAGAGATTATAATCGGCCGTTCTGGCGATGAGTTTGAATATATAGCGAGTTTGGGAGTTCCCGAAGATAGACCCTTCAAAGCCCTGTCTTCTGGAGACGGCATCATAGTTTAGATCGCTATAGACGACAGCGCATAAGAGAGAGCAGACGTTAAACGCCTATGCGGTATGAAGATCGAACTGGCGTCGATTGTGAGGCTATTAACCGATGAGAAATACTCTATTGCATATTCTCGTGGAACTCAGGTCCTAGATGACTTGAGCATAAGGCTACACAGAAAATGGAGTTTCTGGAATTACCTCACGATTGTAGTAGGATTCATTGTCTCTTACTCACGAAGTGCGTGTATGTAACAACTAATAGAAAGGAACAAGAGAAGGAGAGCGGAAATTGGAATGGAGAAGATGGAAATCGATTTTGACCTGTTCGAGGACTAAAGACCTGAGCTTGAGATTCCTCTATGGTGTTTCGAACACATCATATCTTTCAGCTTAGTCTTCTCGAGAATGAATCGGTGAAGGTCATTGAAAATCAGATAGGCAAGAACAATCAGGATAATCCAATGCTTTTGGCCATCTTCAGTTGAGAGTCCGGCTTTTGCGAGCGAGAAGTGTTGTTTGGCAGTCTTGAAGTAGGACTCTATGGACCATCTGTGGAGATAATACAGAAAGATATCCTCAGATGAAAGCTCCGTATCTGAAGAGATCGGGGTGGTTCTTCTCCCACCATCCAGCTCAGCCATAACTATCTTGAGAGGAACTCTAACGGACTTGAAGTGAACAACTCTCTGGTGGAATCTGGCGGTTCTATCTCTTATGATGACTTCCTCTGAAAATCCCACACAGAGTTCTGGTAGTGAAATACTCTGATGATAGAGTCCTCTGTCTTGAATAAGAGATTTCCCCTGACTTTTCCAATGAAAGTGATTCCGAACCAAAGTTTGCAGGACTCTATCATGTGGCTGTTGGTGTACCAGGAGTCTCCAAGAAGTACTGCAACCCTTTTCTCGTTCTCTTTCAGCCAATCTATAAGTCTTTCAAGCTTGGTGGGACCTCCATTCGAGTTCGAGAACATCATCTCCAGAGGAAAGAAACCATCGCTGATTCTACCAATGGTAAGGGGAACCTGTGCCTGGCAATACCACTTCTGATTGTGATTGTACTTTAGAGCCTAAGTTCCCGAAAAGTCTAACGATGAAAACTTTGTAAAGCGTTGAAAGGACTGAGTTAGAGTTATTTTCTCTAGGTTTATTCCTCGTTA
>NZ_DIXC01000017.1 GCF_002435945.1 Mesotoga sp. UBA6090 | reverse complement strand
ACACTCTCCCGAAAGGGGAGTAAACAGCCTGGCCTCACAAGGTCTGTACTTACACCGCGCCATCTCTTGACCCTACGCTCTTCTCGAAGGACGCCTTTTCACAACGTTTTACGACCAGAGAGAAGAGGGTGTCTTTCCTCGCGCCAGCGAGCATCACTTCCCGACGAAGTCGGCCTCGCAGCTGCTATCAGATCTCATTCTTGAAAATAAGTTTCGTAAGCGAGGCTCTACTCGAGAAATCGGGAATTATTACATCTGCCCCGGCTTTCTCCAGTCTTTCAAATTTCTCTTTGTTCCAGCCAAAACCGGCCTTCTCATTTGAGGCAACCCCTACGGTGAAGGCCCCGGCTTCTCTGCCTACAGTGATTTCAACAGGCCCATCGCCTATTACAACGAGTTCATCGGGCTTTATTTTCTCCTCTTTCATGAGCCTTTCAATGACTTTCTTTTTCGAATACTCCTCGATGCTGTTCAGTGCTCCAGAGACCCCGCCATTTATGTAGCTGTGTACTCCAAGGTATTTTGCTTCCTTTATCACATCTTCCTTATCGGTTCCCGATGCGACCAGAAAAGTGACTCCCCTTCTTCGCAACGCCTTCAGGAATTCTAGCGCTCCACGAAGTAAGTATCTGCTTTTGACGTTTTCATTGATGCGTTTCTTCACTATCTCTTTCAAGTATCCGGTATATATCTTCTTATACTCCAGTGGAGTCAGAATCTCGTCAGGTGGGACAAACCCATACTGACCAACGAGCTTACGGAGTCCCTCCATCTGCAGGATTGTTTGAAGACCTGTGGTCTCGGCAATAAATTCGTTTACCTCGACCATGATTCTTGAAAGCACCTCTTCTTTAATCTCTTTTTTACCGGTAATGAAACGTATCATGAGATCTCTCATAATTGGCTGCCAGCCTTCTCTGAGAAGAGAAATTGTGCCATCAAAGTCGAAAAGTACTCGCTTAACATTACCGGGAAGCCTGCAGCTGTTCCTGAAGATTGACGGATCATCGATTTCGGAATATTCAGGTTCACTCAGCTCGGAAAGCGCTTGCATTGAAAGCGTTCCTGTCCCTTTCTGAGAGACGCAGAGCGCTGCGGCTTTCGTTGCCATTCTAGCCGAATCCAATAGTGCGTTTTCTACAGAGCAATGATCTACCGTGAGTGCGGCAGTGTAAGCATCTCCCGCCCCGCAGGCATCCCTCACCTCTCCTTCAAGCCTGAAAACCCGGTTCAACACACCGTACTCGAAACAGAACGATCCGTCCTCTCCGGCGGTAACGACAACTGGACACTCGACTCTTCGAGAGAAATCTGCCAAATATTGCTGAACCAGTATTTTGTCGGGAACTTCGCTTTTATCTTGGTCCAGTATGCCCATTCTCTTCAAACCCGAGATGAATTCATTCATGTTCGACTTCACCAGAAAACCGGTGAAAGCTTCGGGTTTGATCCTGGAATCCGCTACGAAGGGCTTGTCTCGAAATCTTGTGCGCATCTCGAGAAGCCGGCATAGTATCTCGCCATCTACACAGCCCCTCCCGGGAATGTCTGCCTGGTCTTCGACAACGACGGCATCGACTGTCGGCACAAGAAGTTCGATTGCACCTATCATCTCGGCTTTGCTTGTCTCGTTCAGACCAGTCGGCGGAATGTCCAGCCTTGGAAGATCCTCCTCACCCGTGTTCACGTTTATAAACTTAGTATAAACGGGGGTGACATGGGCCTGCGACTTTATTAGGAACTGAGTGCAGATTCCGTATTTACTTAGTTCTCTTTCGAGATCGTACTGCCTACCGTCACACCCCACTGGGCCAAGCACAATTACCTCCACATCAAGCATCGCAAGATTCTTCGCCACGTTTCCAGCAGCCCCGGGAGAAAACTCCTCTTTGATTCCAGTTACTGTCATGAGCCCTGTCTCTAGGCTTGGTTTCGACAGAGCCGGATCGTAGTAGACGTACCTGTCCAGAAACAAGTCTCCGATCACGAGGATTCTTGGCTTCTTTTCATTCATTGAACTCATACCGATCTCCTCACAATCGACCTGTAAAATGCCGGCAGAGTCTCTCTGTGATCGCCCTTTATGTAGTAACCAGTACCGCCAAATGCTTTGGGAATTCTTGTCACAATCGATTTTATGTCCCTAAAGTAGTAAGAAGGAGCGCTCTTGTTGTTTTTGGAAGCTTGCTCGAGATCAGCCTCTCTTATGTCGAAGCTGGCCGTTGTGATTCCCTTTGGAGGTTTTCCAACATTTGCGGCCATCGAAATCGCCTTCAGTATTACTTCAACCCCTATCACGGCCGAACCGATAACTATGACTACTCCGCCATTCTCCAGTTTCGAAATCTCATTGGCGAATACAAGGAAGTCTCTTCCGGAACAACCTCCAAGAGCCTCTCCATCGAAGTAAGCAGTCATGTGATAGATATCCGTTCCAACGGCGCAATGAACACAGAGCGGAATGTCTTTCTGGAACGCGTTATACTGAACCGAAGCCTCGGGGTACATGCATTTCGCCTTTTCGGGAAAGGGTTCGCCGGATATCAATCTGCCCATTGACTCTCCATAACCAATAAGAAGACTGTTTCCATGGACAAGTGCCTGGTTTATGTATCTGTTCGTCTCTTCTGCAAAGCCGAAAAGCCCTTCCGATAAGGCGTTGGGAATGCTCTCGGAGGTCTTTCCGCAGTAGGCCAGTTCGAAATCGTGTATTGTAAAGGCCCCGTTGACTCCAAGAGCAGAAATGATTCCCTTCTTTATGAGCGATGAGAGAAGAGGCCCCATCCCATTCTTGATTATATGGGCCCCGCTGAATACTATCACCGGTTTGTCCTGCCTTCTAGCTTCCACTACCTTCGAAGCCAGTCCTTCTAGGTCGCTTGAAGAGTAGCTCTCAGCTTCATCGATTACTTTGTTTTCATCGATCAAGTCTGAGATAGAGACCTCGCTTGGTCTATCCTTAAGCGGATAGGTTCTTACACTTGAACTGTCGAATATCTTGAATTTTCCTTCGTATCTCATCATTCCACCTGCCGTTTCAAATCTGCCCAATTCTATCTTTCTTCAGCTACCATCGCTTCTATTAGCTGGCAAAGCACGTGCCCCAGCGTTATGTGCGTCTCCTGTATTCTCGGGACATCCGTTGAATCAACCTTGAATAAATAGTCACAGCGATCGAGCATGTCGCCGCCCGTCCTGCCAGTCATGCCGATCCTCAGAGAGAGCCTTTTCCTAGCTACTTCGAGACCCCTTACAATATTCTTCGAGTTTCCGCTCGTGCTTATCGCTATCACAACATCCTCTTCTCTCAGAAATGCTTCCAGCTGTCTCGAAAAGATCTGATCATACCCGAAATCATTCGGGATCTCGGTAAGAATCGAGTCGTTGCTGGGCAAGGACACTGCCCTTATTGGTCTTCTCTCAAGATAGAATCTTCCCACAAGTTCCGCTGCCAGATGAGCGGCATCTGCAGCGCTTCCTCCATTTCCCATGAAATAGACCGTACCACCGTTACCGATTCTACGTGCAACCTCACGTGCAACCTCCAGAAGAGCCTCTTCATAACGTTCAATAAACTCTCTCTTCACCCGAATACTTTCTTCAAAGGCCTTTCGGGCCACGTCTTCAAGCTCCATCTCTTATCCTCTCCTTCCTCTTCCGCTGGCCACAATCAACGCCGCGTAATCACCGATCTTGTCTTTGAGCCCGGAGAGAACGACTCTTTCTCTCGCTTCCTCACCGATCAAAGACTCGCCGACAGCCTTTTTCATCGCAGACTCCAGCCATACTCCGGGAAGACGCCACGCAAGATTTCCAAGTATTATCCTGTCAGGATCTAGAATGTCCAGCAGCACGGCCAGCCCTTTGCCGAAGTAAGTTCCGCTTTCCTCAAGTACTGTGACAGCGTAAGTATCTCCCTTCAAGGCCATACCTGCGATTTCCTCAGCGCTCGTTCCCCGTCTGAATCTCTCTGGAAATCTATAACTGGCATACAGTGAAATCCCTGTTCCACCGCAATATGACTCCCAGGAACCGTTCTTGCCAAAGAGCGACGGTCCGTCATCGGCCACTCGCATGTGACCGACCTCTCCGGCTAATCCCTTTGATCCACTGTACACTTTGCCGTCTATGATTATTCCCGCTCCAAGGCCTGTCCCTAGCGTCAGAAAGACAGTGTTTGAGAAACCCCTGCCTGCTCCCAGAATACTTTCTGCCAGGGCTCCGGCTCTCCCATCGTGCTGAACTGTCACGGAAAAATGAAAACGTTCCTCAAGCGGTTGTACTATGTTGACCGTCCCCCACCTGAGATGAGGAGGATTATAAAGAGTTCCCGTATTCGCATCCATTGGACCTCCAACAGATACTCCCGCCCTGGCCGGAACCTCCCTCTCCACTAGAGCATCGATTTCAAAAGAGAGTCTCTCGACAAAGTTTTCAAAACCGCTGTCGGGTTCGGTAGGAAACTCCCTTCTCCTGATGATATTCAGATCTTCATCGCCCAAAATGACTGCGGTCTTCGTGCCTCCAATATCTATACCCAGTATCTTTCCTTCTGCTTCATTCATCTTCATCACTTTCCATAGCTTCTCTCTTCACTCAAAAATCAGAGTATGTAAGCCGAACTGCCTGTACTCGAGCTGAACCCTTCCATCTACAACAGGAAGTTCGCGGGCCTTGTCTTCTAGAATGTTGGAGATCCAGCAACGCTCAAAGGGCAGAGAAGTTCTGACACTGGCAACTCCACATCTGCCTTCAACTTCGGCCACTCTGAGCACATAACCGGTACCCTCGGAGTGTTTCAAGGCGAGAACCTTGAGATTCCCGGCCGATATCTGAAGGCAGTCTTTACCGAAATCCACACTGCCCGATGCCAGAACTAGTGGCTTATTGAGGCTTTCGGCCTCTGCAACTGTCTCTAGAGCGTTTGTGGAGTCATGAGAAAACAACGAGTACGTGAAACTGTGCCTTCCCTCGTCGGCGAAGAAATCGGGATAGATCGGCGATCTGAGAAGCGTCAACGAAATGTCGGAATCGGAGCAGGCATGGCCGTACTTGCCGTCATTCAATATAGAGACGGCGAAACCCGGTTCCGAAACCTCCACCCATCGATGCGCCGGGAATTCGAATCGCGCTTCCTCGAAGGAGTTTCTGACCCTCGTGCTTCTGAGCGAATGGCCGGCCGAAAGGTCACACCTGATTTCCCGTGAGAGAAGATTGACGGGAAAATGAGCCTTTAACAAAGTCCTTCTCGTGTGCCAGTCAATTTCAGTTTCAATATCCAGCCTCTTTGAAGAGGCATTCAGGACATATCTCTGCATTATCGAGCTTCCCTCGTAATGATAAGTTGCCTGAACTACCTTCCTTACCGGGCCGGTTTCTATCGTTCTAACTTCAGAAGCATCAAGCTTTTTTCTCGATCTGGCATAGTCATGATCGATATCCCAGCCGTCCCATGCAACGGGAATGTCTTTGTAGACATAGAGAGAATTTCCCGGCCCAGAAAGAAGCGGTCTGTCAAGCATCTTGTCGTAGGCTGATATACTTCCGTCAGCATTCACTTCAACGATCAAATAAGCGTTCTGCATTACGGTATCGCCGTCAGGCGCATACCGATCTACTTTCTCGTCAGTATATTCGAAGACTTGAGCGGAGAAAGGAGAGATCTTCTCGCTGAAACTGTATACGGATTTTCCATCATATGTTTTTTGGGAGGCGAGCTTCTTTCCGTCAGACCTCCGCAAACATCTGTCGCCTTCATCGGAAAAGATTACTTCTCGGGGAAAGGAACCTGTATTGATAACGGTTCTGAACAAGGCATTTCCATCACTCCTGGAACTTAGGAAGCCTCCAGAGATCTCGTCAGACTCGGCGATCACCTCGCCGAGTTCGTTTTCAGCCTGATGATGCGCTTCGTTTATCGACGAGCCGGGAAGGATGTCGTGAAATTCGTTGTGAAGAAGCATCTCCCACAGCTTTCGAACTCTCTCGATCGGATACCCTTTTCTCTCGACAAATAGCACTCCCAATACTTCAAGTCTGTACAGCGCGTCTTCGGCCTCTTTGTGGAGCTTCTTAGTTCTTGCCTGAGTCGTGAAAGTACCTCTGTGCAGTTCGAAGTAGAGTTCGTCATCCCAAACAGGCAGCTCGCTATCCTTCGGCAGATTCTCGTAGTACTTCTGCAGCGGGGCCATTTCAAGGCTTGGCATTCCGGGATAGTTCTTCAACCGTTCATAGTACTCCAGCATTTCTTCGGTCGGACCTCCGCCGCCGTCTCCGTAGCCAAAAGTTGTGACTGTCTTGTTGTAAATCTGCTTGTTCTGAAAGTTATCCCATGTTCCTAGAATAGCTTCGGGGTTGATCATTCCATTGTAGCCCCCTTGAGGGTTATCGAAGAAATGACAGACGATCTCGCTTCCGTCCAAACCTCTCCAGCGGAAGAGGTCGAGAGGGAAGCGGTTCTTCTCATTCCATTTCAGCTTAGTCGTGGAGAAGTACTTTATTCCCGCCTCTTTCATAATCTGAGGAAGTATCCAGGAGAAACCGAAGACATCGGGCAGCCACGCGACCGACGACCTGATGCCAAACTCCTCTTCAAAGAACCTCTGACCGTAGAGAAACTGCCTCGCGAGAGACTCCGCGCTGGAAATGTTGCAGTCGCTTTCTACCCACATTCCGCCTATCGCTTCCCAGCTTCCCCTTGCTATACTCTTCCTGACTCTATCGTAGAGGTCTGGATCGTTCTCTTTAAGATCCTTGTACATCTGTGCCGAAGACTGGATATACACAAACTCGGGATATTTCTCCATAAGCCTCAGCGCATTGGCAAAGGTTCTTCTGATCTTCCTCTTCGTTTCGTCTATGGGCCACAGCCACGCATAGTCTATATGCGCCTGCCCGGCAACTTGAACAGAGCCCGCCGATCCGTGTTCCTCTCTCAGCTTCACTATTGAGTCATTCAGAGTGTTTCGCGCGCTCATAACCGTAGCCTTGTACTCTTCGGGCAATTCATTACCGCTCGACTTCTCAAAATCTGGGGAGTGCCAGAGATGATTAACGCTTCCGTATTGCTGCTGACCAAAAAGGGTGGGATTGTCGGGAGTGGTCTTGAAGTAATGTTCCGTCGATCTCGGCAGCTCAATTTCCGAGAGGCTATCGCTGATGATCTTCAACAGTTTCTCGGCTAGCAGGTCATCCTTCGTCGCTTCAAAAACGTCGATAGCCACCATGAAATCGAGATAGGCCCCCGAAACCGATTCATCTATGGTTAGCAGCTCCGCAACTTCAAAGACGGGTCCGGGCAGATGGGTTCCGAAGAGCCCCTTCGGGACGGTCTGAACATCCAGAATATGGCGTCTTCCGTCTGCAAATCTAGTGACATCCAGGAGTTGATGATAGACGTTTATCTCACCATAAGAACGACCGTCTACCATTACAAGACTCTCGCCTCCCGGAACAACTCTCAAAAAAAGTCTTTCGTCCTCTTCGAGCTCCCCTCTCTCAAAACTCGATCTGAACCAGACGGGAAAGCACTCTTCATCCCAGCAGTAGCCGGCAGATATCTCTTTCCATCCTTCTTCAGGTGGAGTTTCCGAACGCGATCCGCTGAACTGCCAGTCACTGATCCCTTCTCTCTCTCTCACAGTATAGGGAAAGAGCTCAGACAGTTCCTTTTTGAGCCTTATGCACGACTCTGATCTAGAATGATACACAGTATCTCCTCCAATATCCCGGAAAGTCATTTCTCATGAGCGGTCTGTCAAGAACCACTCAAAGAACGGATTTAATTGCGCTCTCAAGATCCTCGGAAAGGACTTCGATTTCCTCCAATCCTGCGTGAATTCGTATTAGTGAGACATTGTCACCGGGATCTTTGTGAGAAACGGCGTACGGAGAGACTAGGCTCTCATACCCGCCCCAGCTTACTGCCCTCCTGAAGAATTTGAGAGAGTTGACAAACTTCTTTATCCTGTCGATGTCTCTTGTTTTGAGCTTGAACGAAAAGAGGCCAGAACCTCCCCTCATCTGCTTTTTCGCAAGAGAGTACTGATCTGAAGATTCGAGCATAGGATACAGAACATATTCAACGGCTTCGTTTTCCTGCAATCTTCGGCTGAGCTCCATCGCATTCTGGAAATGAACCGGCATCCGGATGTGTAGAGTCCTGATTCCTCTCAGTATCAGCCAGGCGGCAAAGGGATCGGGCACGGCCCCGGTATTTAGAAACTCCTTTTCGAAGATTCTCTTGACATCTTCATTCGATCCGGCAACAACGCCGCCGACTACATCGCTGTTTCCGCCAAGGTATTTCGAAGCAGAATGCACTACGAGATCAATCCCGAAATCAATCGGATTCTGATAAATAGGAGTTGCCCATGTATTATCGATTATCGTCTTGATTCCCTTTGATCTTCCCAGCGAGGACACTTCGGTCAGATCTTGAAGTTTGAAAGTGAATGTTGTTGGACTTTCGAGATATATGATCTTTGTGTTTGGTCTGAGCGCCGCCTCAAGTTCATTTGCATCGCTTCCTTCCACAAATGTGTGTTCTACTCCGAATCTTGCCAGATACTTTGTCACGTACGTGGATGTCCAGCTGTAGCAGTCCTTGATCGTCACTATATGATCGCCACTCTGCACGAAGGCTGAAATACTGGAGACTATCGCAGCGACGCCCGACGCGAAAAGCTTTGCTCTCTCCGCATGCTCAAGCGCAGCCAATTTCTTTTCAAGAATGTTTACAGTCGGATTGTTTCCCCTCGTGTACAAAAAGTGGTTCGTCTCATCTGAAAGGGCCGTTGAAAAATCGTCAAAGTCCTTGAACGAGAAAATCGAAGTCTGGAACAATGGAGGATTGACCGCTCCACAAGGTAGATCCTCTTCTCCAAGATGGTGCAAAATCTCAGTTATGTGCTCTTTCTGCATCCTCAAAATCCTCCAATCTTCTTATCCTTTTATTGCGCCTTCGGTAAGTCCGGCAATTATGTATTTCTGGGCAAAGGCGAACACTATCATCGTCGGTAATAGAGAGAGCACAAGTCCCGCGCTCAAGACATCCCAGCTTATACCTGCCTTTGAGATGAAGGAGTTCAGCGCAACGGGAACCGTCATTTTTTCGTCAGAGAAGATGAACATTGACGCCAGAAACAGCTCGTTCCAGATATTCACGAAGGCAAAACTGAAAATCGCCGCCAGTCCCGGTCTCGTGAGGGGAAATACAACTTTGAACATTGCCTGCAAAGTATTACAGCCGTCAATCACTGCGGCTTCCTCCAGCGAAACGGGGATCCTGTCAAAAAAGCTTTTTGACATGATAGTGCTGAAAGCAATTACCATAGTTACATAGAGGATGAACAACGTAGAAAGCCTATCGGTCATCCCGTAATTGGCGAGCATTACGAACAGCGGGGCCATAAGTATGAACGGCGGCACCATCTGCGTAAAATACATGGCAAGCAATGTCCCGTTCCTGAATTTCTTCGCCCGAATTCGAGAGAGAGCATAGCCGCTGAACATAGATATAAGCATGGCCACTAAGGCCGCTGCGAGCGCAACTATTGCGCTATTTCGGAAGTACACTCCAAAGTTTGCAAAGCCAAAGAGCTTGGCGTAACTCTCAAATGACAGCTTCTCAGGAAGATACTTCAGCGGAAAAGTGTAGATCTCTCTTGAACCCTTGAAGGATGTCACCACTACCCAGTAAAGGGGCAAAAGCGCAGCCAAAAGATACAGCCCGAGAGCGAGGATCTTCAATATTCTGCCTATAACCTTCATGAGCGCCTTCATATGCTAACCTCTTTTCGGGAAGAGATGTTCAGGAACACAATCGCATACAGCAGCAGCATCGACATTATTATGAAGCCAATCGCCGCGCCCTGACCGTAATCATAAAACTGGTAGATCCTGTTTATCATGTGAGTAGCCAATATTTGCGTCGAATTGGCCGGCCCTCCGCCGGTCATTCCATAGATTATCTCCGGGAAATTCATTATCCACATAGTTCTTAGAAGGACCGTGCTGATAATGGTCGGCCTTATGTAAGGTATGGTTATTTTGAACAATTGCTTGAACCTGTTGGCACCATCGATTCTCGAAGCCTCGTAAAGCTCGTTCGGAACCGATTGAAGAGCCGCCAGCAGCATAATGGCAAAGTAGGGGATCCCATACCAGACGTTGGCGATTATTACTGACATCATTGCGTATCTAGGATTAGATAGAAACCCAATACGTGTGCTTATAACTCCTAATCTCATCAGGATATCGTTTATTATCCCGAACTGGCCGTTGAACATCCACGCCCAGATAAGACCGATAGCAAAACCCGACACGGCCCACGGATAGAATACTAAGGCCGAATAGATCCCTCTGCCCTTGAAGGGCTTTCTCATCAGAAGGGCAAGACCAAAGCCAAGACCAAACTGGAACACCAGAGAGAAAAAGACCCACACCAGGGTGTTGACAACTATTTTGAAGAAATCGAAATTGCGATCGTTTATTATTGCCTCAAAGTTGCCAAGCCCTATGAACCCTATCTTAGAGAGGTCGAACATATTGTAGCGTTGAAAAGCCATAACTCCACCGCGAATAATGGGAGTGTACGTAAAAACGATCAGGAGGATGAAAGCTGGAATCATCATTATGAAAAACTTCCAGAAGCTCTTTCTCAAATCCAACACCTCTCAGTAGACCGGTCGTTATATTTCAGAAAAACGACACGGCGTCGAAATCATTAAATCTTTTTCCGCCGTGCCGAATCGTTGGTCAATCTCTTTCAGTTCTTAATCAGTCTGCCCAGTATTCAGCCCATTTGGCGGCAACGGCTTCGATCGTTGTGTAGCCGAGAAGCAGTGACTGCATATCCTGCTGGTGAATCTCGGGCCATCCCGGCCACTTTTCGGAGTCTAGAGGGTACGACGCGAAGATGTACTTCTCCGGATGACTCATCATGTAACTCCATGCCGTGTAGACGCCGGAACTGAAGTACGGATCATTCTCATATGTGGAAGAATGGATTGGAAGCGGGCCGTAACTCTTACTGTAGTATGCGTTAACCTCGGGGCTAGAGATATACTTAATGAATTCCCACGCTTCTTCCTTGTGCTTCGAGTATGAAGGGATTCCCAGCCCACTGAATCCATAGTCCAGATAAGCTTTCCCCGAAGGACCTACTGGAACCGGTACTACGGTGTAGTACTCTCTTCCAAGCATCTCATCTACCAGGGCAACCGTATCCGGGTCCTGAATAAGGAACGGAGTGATACCCGATACGAAGGCATTGACCTGTTCGTTGAATCCCCAGTTAATTCCGTCAGCGGGGACTCCACCTTCGAAAAGTCTTACATACATCTTAAGTCCCTCAAGAGCCCTCGGGTCATCGAAGTAGACATCTCCCGACTGCGTCTTATAGATATTGGCTGCATCGATGTCGCTCAAGAAAGATGTGGCGATCAGATCAGAGAATTTGAACTCCCAGGACTTTCCCCTGAATCCAAATCCGAACTGATTCTTGTCCGGGTCCGTGATCTCTATACAGAGTTCAACGAGCTCACTCATCGTCTTTGGAATGTAGTTGACGCCCAGTTCTTCGAGGACGTCCGTTCTCACGAAAAGTCCCTTGATGAAGAAGAACTGCGGCACGATGAAAGCAGTGTTGTCTACGGTTCTTGCGGCCTGATTCGCGACGAAAGTGAGTGTGTCGTTGTGCTCCCAGCCTGAGAGATAACTCTCAAGGTTCTCCAGCTTTCCGTTGTTCACGAACTGCTTCACTGTGTAGTCCCTGACTTCAATGATGTCAAGAGCCTGGTTAGTATTGAGCATGAGCGTTGCCCTCTGATCGGCCTGCTCATAAGGCGGAGATATGAGATTTATCTTGATATCCGGGTTCTTGGCCTCGAAGTCTGCGATGATCTCCTTGATTACCTGTGTCCTTGCAGGACTCGTAAGAACCTCGATGAAATTGAGCGTGACTACGCCGAATGAAAAGACTCCGATCAACATTACCAGTAGCAGCGAAATAAAGACTCTCTTTTTCATTTGAATGCCCCCTTATGTAGTTTTGTGGTGCTAATCTGTTAGTACCTTGCTCATCAAGTAACTGAATATCGCATAACTCGCGGCTCCGGTCGAGAATTCTTCAAACTGGTCACTATTACCTCTTAAAAGCCGAACTTGATCTCCAGAGAAGAGGCTTGATTCGAAAGAGCTTTTCAGCGCTTCGAAGAAGATATCTCCGAAATCCAGAAGCTTTCCATTGACCACGACGGCTTCCGGCCCGAAAATGTTTGAAACAAGCGCTGCAATACGGCCCAATTCATTACCGACTCTTCCGATCACAGAGGCCATTCTTCGACCAAAGACAGACCCTTTACAGAGAAAATCATCGATACTTCCGAGATTCTCTCCAAGCTCAGAGTTAAGAGCAGAGACAATTGTATCCAGACTCAAACTGCTGTTATCCACTAGCTCATCACAAAAGCTCTTAAGCAGAGCGTAGCTGATCTCTCCTGAATAGCCGAAACTCCCGCTATAGATTTCATCTTTCAGGATTATTCCCGCGCCGATTCCTTCGTCAAAATATAGACTCATAAAAGAACTGATGTCTCTGCACTTCCCGAAGCATTTCATGCCAAAGGCCGCACCATCACCATCATTTACGAGAAAGGCGGGAAGGCCAAACCTCTTCTCCGTAATCTCGCCTATCGCAAAATCCTGCCAGTCACTCAGGCCAAATGGAGAGTAGATTACTCTCTTCTCCTTATCCAGTGGGGAGGGAGCCCCAATCCCAATAGCATCTACCCTAATCTCATTCCTGTAACACTTATTGATCAGTCTTTGAACAACATCGAAGAGATTGGTCGTAGCATCGGCCCTGGTCTTGTTCGAGACTGACTTAGCACACGAAGCGAGAAGCTTGCCGTTGGCTGACATGGCCACACCTGTCGTACTGCCTCTTGCGAGGTTCACTCCGATAACCGTTGCAGCATCACTGCGTATCCTCACAGGAATCGGCGCCTTGCCGACAAGGCCAGTCTTCTCTCCCGAAAGTTCTTCAGCTATTCCAAGATCAATCAGCGACGCAACAATCGAAGAAATCGTCGTCTTTGTAAGCTCTGTCTGCCTCGCGAGCTCGACCCTTGGAGTATCGGGCTTTGCGAGGAGTAGCTGGATGACTCTTCCGATGTTTTTCCCTTTAAGGTCGCTGGGCTTGGATATCACTTACTCACCTCAAACAACTAAAGAAACTTATTTAGTAATAGTCTCTTACTAATTATTATATACAATTGACCCATTAAACGAAAGGAAAATCAAGTCACATTATATCCATTTAAGACCAATTAAATCCGCTGAGCAGCGTTTAATGTCCAATTCTGCTTGCCGCCTTTCGAGGTTACGGTGGGGGTGCAATTTGGAAAACACAATGAAGTTCATTGTTCCTAGATCCGCTGTGCGCTTAAGAGCATAAAACCCGTTGATAGCTGTTAAAGGCAGTTCTCTTCTGACTGTTGATTAAAGAGTGGCTTTTGTGCCGACGGAGTCGGAACTCGCCTCGCCGAAGGCGAGACTGGCCAGGCGGAGCCTGACTGGCCTGCGTTAGCAGACTGGCTCTTGGATGCAAATTAGCTCGCACTTTTCGCGACATGGATCGAGATCCTGACCAGGAGCATTGTCAGTTGACGTGAACGGGTTGTCATCCCGTAGAGCCTTCCCTGATCAGCCTGCCCCAAAATGGTTCTGTTTGGGGTCTTGTTCAGGGGTTCTGTTTGGGGCTTCTGTTTTGGGGGTCTGTACGGGATCTCATCTGCCCGACGCAGTCGGAACTTGCCTCGCCGAATGCGAGACTGGCCAGGCGCAGCCTGACTGGCTCTTTTTTGCCTCCTGCGAAGCAGCATCACCTCCCGACGAAGTCGGCCTCACTTCCCCGGATGATCCTCCGGGCATCACTTCCTGCGAAGCAGCCTCACTTCTGCTCTTGCGAGACCCCAGACCCGGCTTTTCGTTCTTGTAGGAGGACGGACAACCGTTAACGGCGTACCTGAGAGGCTTCCTGCGAAGCAGCTTTACTTCCCCGGATGTTTTTCCGGGCATCACTTCCGCCGGTGATCTTTCGGCGCATCACTTCCTGGGATGCTCTTCCCAGCATCACTTCTTGAAATGTTCTTGCCCAGCCTTGCGTCTAATATTTTATTCTTCCTTGTGCTACCAGGGAGATCTGGTTTTGGTCTTACCTAGGCCTTCCCAATAACCAAGAACAAAGCTCTTAGAACTGAAACGAGGAACAATCTCCTAGTATGGAGAACCTAAGGTTAACGGAATGTAAAAAATGGAGTCTGAAGGAAAGAACACGAAGGAAACGTGGGGATTAACCCCTTTCTGAGGCCGTTGGACCTCATTAAAAAAGCAAAGTCTGAGTAGCGCCTGCCACAGTGTTCATAAGAAAGACCGTATCTGGCAGGATAGCATTAAGGGAGTCGTGGTCTGCCTGGAGAGAAAAGGCCTGATATCTCGCTCAAAGAACGATTAGGCAGAATCGCCGAACAGAAACGGATATGATGCTCTGCATTTCACAAGCAAGGTGGGTCGCAAGAAGAACAAAGATCGGTGTGTCACCGTCCCCACGGTAAATTACCAACTCAAGCTTCAGAAGTAACGCGACCTCCTGCCTGAAGAATCACCCGTCTTGATTATATCAGCAGATGCTATGATAAACGAACTTTTCCAAAATCCGAAACACAAGTTTTATAAAGGAGAGATTTTCTCCGATTGGCTTTGACGGCTTAGCGGTCTGTCAATTACCTGGGCCTCTCTTCGAGACCTGCATGAGATGATATAATTCAGGGAAACAAAGAGAGTTCCCCGGGGAGATTTCAAGTTGAGATTGAAAAGAGCTTTGCTCTACATAATGGGAGCGGTTTTGTTCGGTTATGTACTTTTTACTTTCATAAATGCTTCGGTAAACGATCAAAGTACGATCAAGGGAAAGGTACTGGAGATCGTAAGTTTCGACGAAACAGGCGGCTATTCGGGGAAGGGTCTCCAAACACTTAGGATCAAGATTCTTAACGGTAGCCACGCCGGTGAAGAGGTAATTGTCGAGAACCACTTCACAGACAACACCGCGATGGATATTCGCGTGGAAGATGGCGATACCGTCGTGCTTTACGTTGATCAAAGGGGAGAAGAAACCTTCCACGTAACTGATTTCATAAGGCAGAGATATGTCTTCGTTATTGTGCTGGTATTCATAACCTTGCTTCTTCTCATCGGAAAAATCTCCGGACTCAAATCCTTCATAACACTTACTATCACAGGACTGATAATTATTAAAGTGATGTTGCCACTTATACTGAACGGATTCGACCCCATAGGCGCTTCTTCGTTGTCGGCGGTCCTAATTACAGTGCTTACTTTCGGAATTGTCTCCGGTCTCAACACGAAGTCCTTCTCTGCGGCCTTCGGCACATTGTGCGGTGTACTCTCTGCAAGCGTTATTGCTTACGTAACCGGCTCACTTGCCAACCTTACGGGTCTAAGCAGCGACGAGGCAACGATGCTCGTGTATATACCCCAAAACATTCATTTCGATTTCATGGGTCTGCTGTTTGCCGGAATAATCATCGGGACGCTGGGTGCCGTTATGGATGTTGCGATGTCGATCTCTTCCGCAATGTATGAAATGAAATCTCTCAACCCCGATATCACGCCGGGCAAACTCGTGAAATCGGGATTCAACATCGGCAGAGACATAATGGGAACCATGACCAACACCCTTATCCTCGCGTATACAGGAAGCTCGATCTTCCTCATGCTGGTCTTTCTGGCATACAAGACACCTCTGATAAGGATAATAAATATGGACGTAATTGCAACGGAGATAATCAGAGCGTTTGCAGGAAGCATAGGGATAATCCTTTCGATTCCGGCCACCGTCTTTCTCTCGGCTTTTCTGCTGAACAAATATCGTTCAAGGAAAACCTGACTGGAACGAAACTTCCTTTTCAAGCCGTACTTCTTTGAACCTTTTGCCCTACTTCCAGTAAGCCATGTCGACATGACAGATCACGACTTTTGTCCACCTGTCTTCATTTTCTGCACTCACCTGTGTTTTTGATTACGTCGTCCGTTGTAGCAGGTTGGGGGTCGGAGTGTGCCAAGAAGGCGAAGAAG
>NZ_DIXC01000016.1 GCF_002435945.1 Mesotoga sp. UBA6090 | reverse complement strand
TGCTGTTGCACCTTTCTCCTCTCGGCCTTATGCGGTATTAGCTGTCCTTTCGGTCAGTTATCCCCCTGCAGAAGGTACGTTCCCACGTGTTACTCACCCGTTCGCCACTCTATGTGTTGCCACATACCGTTCGACTTGCATGTGTCAAGCACGCCGCCAGCGTTCACCCTGAGCCAGGATCAAACCCTCCATCCATGACTCATTTTTTTGAAACTCGCTGGATTGCTATCCATTTTTCAATGACCCTTCTTCCTCGCTCGTCCTTACCGCTAACGCTAACTTCGCGTCAGCAATTCCTATACTACCAGTACCCCTTACCATTGTCAAGTTACAGGTTCGTTTCCTCTATTCGCGCTTCATGGTGAATTCATTCAAAAGGGGAGAAGAAATCATATGTAATCTGACAGTTCGGCTTCGATTTCTGAAAGAGCCCTGTTTTCAAGAATTGAGATTCTCATCGCTATTGGTGGATGGGTGCTCCACAACGATGCGAAGAAGGAAGTCTTGTTGTTTATTTTTCTCTTCAAAGGATCGGAGATGAATAGATGGGCGGTGGCAACGTTGGCTGTCTGAAGTTTCGCCGAAGAAGTGACGATTTTCCTCAAAGCACTGGCAAGGCCCGAAGGATTTCTTGTCAACTCTACTGCACGCGCATCGGCGAAGTACTCTCTTGTTCTTGAAACGGCTAGCAGCGAGAGCCTACCAATAAATGAAAAGAGAGCACCCAATCCAGCAACTGCCGCTAGGAAAGCGATTACTGCAAGAGCAGAATTATTGTTCTTCTTGGAAGAGCGTCTCGATTTCGTAGCAGCACCAATGGCGCCAAATCTGAGATAAGTAATCATGGCCCTAAATGCAAGGAGCTGAACTATCACAACGGCTCCCAGAAGCGCAGAAATCAGTGTCATGAGAAGAACGTCTCTGTTGATTATGTGACTCAGTTCATGAGCGATCACTCCGGAGGTTTCTTCACGATCGAGACTCTTCAGAAGTCCGCTAGTCACACAAACAACTGAATCCTCCTGCTTCCTTCCAGTGGCAAATGCGTTAATAACGGAATCGTCATCGATTACGTACACCTCGGGAGGTTTCCCCATTCCTGCAGCAATCGACAGTTCATCTACTATATTCTTGAGTTGCCGCTCCTCAGGGTCGTTCACTTTGAGTTCGCGAGCCTTCGCTGATCTAAGGATGATTTCTTTGCCTGAAGTTAGGGATATTAATGTCTGTATGGACGCTATGGCTAAGAACACCAAGGTGAATATGGGAAGTATTCCGAACACCAGATCAATAATCAGGCCAAATGCAATCATCATTACTAGGAAGACCATCACAAGGATGATGGTCTTCCTCACGTTCTTTCTACTTTCCTCGTAGAAATCTACAGTAAAAGACATTGTCCTCAGAAATTGAGATCTACGTTGGGAGTTACCCTTTCAGCCTCTGTAACTTCAAAGAGTGGGAAGGATTCGAACTTGCCCCCAATGAAACCAACAATGACGTTATTAGGGAAGATCTCGATCTTTGTATTGAACTTGGTAGCAGAATCATTGAAGAACTGTCTTGCATAAGAGATCTTATTCTCTGTAGTGGTGAGCTCTTCCATTAGCTGTGATACATTCGTATTTGCTTTCAGATCGGGATAGTTCTCAACAACTGCAAGCAGCCTTCCAAGCACTCCACCAAGTTCCTGCTCGGCTTTGATCTTATCTCCTACACCCTGAGCGGAAACCGCCTTTGCCCTGGCCTGCATTACTTTCTCCAGGGTTTCCTGCTCGAATTTCATATAGCCTTTCACTGAGTTGACAAGATTTGGAATCAGATCATGTCTTCTCTTGAGCTGAACATCGATCTGCGACCAGGCATTCTCGACTCTCTTCTTAAGAGTTACTAAATTGTTGTATACACCAATGAGCCAAAGAGCCAAGACAAGAATAATTCCAATTACAATGAAAAGGATGACCATTCAATCACCTCCAACGTATGGCAATTATACAGTATTGTGATCTCTAATTTTCTTTGCCAGAGTTCCCACGTTCTCTACGACTTTGTAACTATGTCTGTCCGGAATCATGTCTCTTGTAGTTTCCCCAGACAGAACAAGGAAAGTATCTACCTCGGCCTTGAGACCACATTCAATATCGGTGTATATTCTGTCTCCTATCATGACAGTTTCTTCCGGACTGCAATCGAAATCTTCCATCACCATCTGCAAAATGGTGGGGTCGGGCTTTCCTATTATGTGATCCGGCCTACGGCCTGTTGAGGTTTCAAAGAGACTTATCAAGCTTCCGACATCGGGGATGGGACCGTCTTCAGTCGGGCAGTTGATATCCGGGTGGCTGGCAATATAAGGAATACCCTGTCTGATTAGAAGCGCTGCCCTTCGGATCTTTTCATAAGTAATCGACGTGTCGAATGTAAGGATCAGTACTTCGGGATCAAGATCATCCAGCGTTACTCCACCCTTTTCGAACATTTTTCTCACAGACGGAGTTGAGAGCAGAAATACTTTCCTTTGGGGAAAATCTCTCTTTAGAAAGCTTATTGTAGCTTCTCCCGAAGTGTAGACTTCGAAGAGTTTTCTGTCCACACCCATTTTCTCTAGTTTTCTGATATATTCTTCAGGTGTGCGAGATGAATTGTTTGTCAGAAATACCAGTCTTGCGCCAAGACGGCTAACAGCCATGGCGAAGTCAAGACTACCCGGCAGAAGAGTGTTTCCCAGGTAGAATGTTCCATCCATATCCGAAACGAAGAGCCGTTTGCATTTAAGCATCTCTTCCTCCATTTTCCAGATAGTTTTCATAAGCAGAGTATAATACAAAGGGTGAGATGAAATGAAAAGGAAATTCGAAAGAAAGTATTTTTTTATAATATTCATGATGGTCAGCGGCTTCTTCATGTTTATTGCCTTAGGAAACGGCTTCTGGAGGGAATCTGCCCCGTACAAGATCGATTCAGTTGAAATCAACGCGAGGCTGAATGATCAGGGAGATCTTTTCGTTGAAGAGCTTTCGATCTATACGTTGTCCCGCAACAACAGAACGGCTTCGAAGAAACTCCATCTGTCATATCCCTCGGTTCTCAATTCATATTCAATTGAGGTTTCCCAAGGAACTGGTGTAGTCCGAGAGATATCCTCATCCCCAGGTGGGTTCGATGCGCGGGTCTTTCTTGAACAAGAAGTCAATCAGTTTGTGATGACGACCGAATACAACATATCCGGTGTTGTTGAAATAGGATCGGATATAGCTGTGTTCAGCTACAAATTCTGGGAACCAAATTCAGATGCGATGACAAGAGATATTGCTCTTTCCATAGAGCTGCCTGAGACCATAATCTCTAGGATTACCGAGGACGATATCTCTGTCAGGCCTTACAAAGAAGCCAGCGTAGAGATAGTCGGAAACACTGTAAGGCTTCAGATGAAATCGGTTCTCTCAAACGCCTCTGGCGAGATAAAAATCTCATTTTCAAAGAGTATCGCAAACAATATGGCAAACGCTGTAAGCACAACGATAAGTAAGAGTGCGATTCGTAAAGAGCACGAAATAGCTATGTTCCAGCAGGCATTCTTGTCGGCCTTGATCGGATTTCAAATCGCGGTGCCCTTTTTCGTATTATTCTTCACGTTTATTCTCTTTGGCATAGAACCTCAGGTGAAGTCCGAAATTGGTTATCGGATTTATGATGTGCCAGGATATCTTCTTAATGCAGTAATCAAGAACCCTTTCCAGGAAGTGGATCACGATGGATTCCTAGCAACTATTCTTGAGATGCATAACAGCGGAGAGATCACCCTCGGGGAGAATTCAATAGCCGTTGGTGCCGGCAACAACGGGATCCCAACTCAACAGCAGTGGGCCTTGCAGACGCTGAAATCGCTTCGAAGAAACAACGACGGTTCAGTAGAGGTTCCTGATGCAGAGAATGACAACTTCTCGCTTGAAGAGTTCAAGAAACAATACGTCTTCTGGCAAAAGCATGCTATGCGTATTGTGAAGTCAGGAAGGTTCTATGAGTATCTGGGTTCTACCGTTATGTCCGTGTTTTCGGTCTTCTACCTGATAATCTGGTCTGTGATACTCAAATTCGTCTTTGGAAACTGGCAGGTATACCTCTCTTTTCCAGATGAATCACTGATGATTTCGATTGTACTTTATGCAGATTGGTGTCTTGGGTGGCTTCTGCTAGTTGTACCAAAGAGAATCTTTACAAGGTGGACCCCATCGGGGAGACTATTCTATATGGAATGGAAAAAGTCTGAGAAAGAGCTTCTCTCAAAGCAATCGCTTAGCAACGACGACCTCGTGAAGCTGGTTGCCCTGGGTCATCTTCAGAATCTGATCGCCAACAGAAAGAGGGTAACCGAGCAGCAACTTTCTCTGCTTCGTCAGTTACAGAAGCTTGAGATCCTTCTTAACAAGGTAAAACCATAATTCCTTTCCCCGGCCTTTCACAAAGCAAGCCCAGGCAAAAGCGGGGTTGACATAAAAAAAGTGGTGTTCTATAATTGTTTTATGAATACCCCTTGGGGGTAACCGGAGGTGCAAAGTTATGAACGCAAAGGTTGTTGTTTATTCTACCCCATCCTGTCCCTGGTGCAAGAGAGCGAAAGATTATTTCAAGACTAACGGGATTCCTTTCAAAGATTACGACGTGAGTAAGGATAAAGCCAAGGCAGAGGAAATGGTGAAGAAGAGCGGACAGATGGGTGTCCCGGTTATAACAATAGGTAGTCAGGTCATTGTTGGATTCGACAAGAGCAAGATAGACAATCTTCTGGGAATTCACTAGTAAAGAGCCTAGAAACTATCTGGCGGGCCGTGGCCCGCTTTGTTTTTTTGTTCTGGTGGTGCTATCCTCTCAATAAGGACAGACAGCATATATGTACAATGTTGGAGGTGTTGTTTTGAAGAGGTACTTTGTTGCACCCGGTAGGATCAACGTTATAGGTGAGCACACCGATTACAATGAAGGGTTTGTTCTACCCGTTGCGATTGACAAATACGTCCTTCTATCGGTCGAGAAGACAAGTGGTAGTCGAATAACGCTGAGCTCGATGGGAAGGGAACGAGTCTCATTTGATGAATCTAGAATCGAAAAGACCGGTGACTGGAGCGATTATCTGAAGGGAGTCTTGTGGGTTCTTAAAGATCAACTCGGCACAGAGTTTGGTGGTATGAATATTGAGATTCACTCCAATCTTCCAGAGGGAGCGGGCCTTTCAAGTTCGGCCGCAGTTGAAGTAGCTATGATTGTGGCACTGAACTCGTCTTTCAACTTGAAGCTCGATGAAACAGAGCTCTATAAGTATGCTCAGATGGCCGAAAATGAGTTTGTCGGTGTCAAGTGCGGAGTCATGGATCAGTTCGCGGCTGTAATGGGCAAGAAGGATAAGGCCATATTCCTCGATACCCTTGAGATGCGCTACGAGTACGTACCTCTAGAACTTGGTGATTACACGTTTCTCGTGTTTGATTCCAAGGTCCATCATTCCCTTTCTAGAGGAGGCTATAACACAAGAAGAGAGGAAGCAAGAAAGGCTCTCGAAATCCTTGGAAAGAGCAGCTATCGCGATGTCTCCATGGTAGATCTCTTTCCAAACAGAGCTAGACTGGGTGAACTATATTACCGGCGAGCGTTGCACGTAGTTTCAGAAAACATGAGAGTTTTGGAGTCAGTAAAAATCATGTCTAATTCAAATTTCGAGAACCTCGGTCGGCTTCTAATTCAGTCTCATGAATCCCTCGCTCTAGACTATGAAGTAAGCTGTGACGAAACCGATTTCATTGTCAATACTTTAAAAGAGATGAAGGGCGTCTCTGGTGCGAGAATGATAGGAGCTGGATTCGGTGGGTCGGTACTTGCCCTATGCGAAAGGGAAGAAGAGAAAAAGATTGTTGAAGTGATGAAGACCAGATACAAAGAGAGATTTGGGATGGATTTAGACTCGTACGAAGTGAGGACGTCAGATGGGGCAAGAGAAGTTGATTCCTCTTTCTCACTATAGGGGAATCTTTGGGTCAGCAAATCCCTCTGATCTCTTGCATCTTCAGTTGAATTATCGAAGGAGGAATCGCATGAAGATTAATCTAGGTGTGGTTGGGGCGGGGATAGCCTCAAAAGAACTCCATCTTCCGGCACTGAGAAATCTCAGTGAGTTATTCACAGTTGTTGCTGTCAACAGCAGAACGAGAAAGAAGGCTGAGGAATTCGCCGGGATAGTTGGTGGCGACGTAAGGGTCTTTGATTCTTATGAAGAGATGCTCTCTTCAGATTTGGTTGATGCTGTTGTCCTGGCAGTTCCGATTTCCCTGAATCCGAAGATGATTATGGCTGCAAGAAGAGCTAACAAACCGGTAATTTGTGAAAAGCCGGTTGCGGCCTCTGTCAAGGAAGCAGTACCTTTGTTGAGACTTCCCGGCAATTCTCCCGTCTACATAGCCGAAAACTACAGACACATAGAAGTCTATGAGAAGGCTGCCGAACTGCTGAAAGAAGATAGGATAGGAAAACCCCTTGCTTTCAGCTGGATTAAATGGGTTGATTTCGGACAGGATAACAAGTATGTTCAGACCAAGTGGAGGCAGACTCCGGAACACGTGGGTGGTTTTATTTCTGATGGGGGTGTACACGATGTGGCAGCCATAAGAAAAATACTTGGCGATGTAGAAGAAGTGAGCGGATTCTCGAAGAAAAGTCTGGACTATCTTGGGGCAGAAAACTGCGTGGTCTTCAACATGACGCTGGAATGTGAAATGATCGGTAACTACTCAGTCGTCTACGGTGCTCCCGCTTCCCTCAACAGGTTCGAAATCGTTGGGACAGATGGTCTTATGCTTGTTGATAAGGACGGAGCAACAATCGAAATCTTTGGCGCCGATCGTAAAAAGATCTTTGTAAACAAAACTGACGGCTTTATTGAAGAATTCAAGGACTTCTACAATGTGGTTAAGGGTGAGAAGAACTCTCTTGGCACTATTGGTGAAGCGCTCTCGGATCTTGCCACAATTGAGGCCGGTCTGATTTCGGCAAGAGAAAAGAGAGTAGTAGCTGTCGATTCCTTGCTAGAGGAAAGCTGATAGACAGATGCGTGGATTCAATACTAGAGCGGTTCACATCGGAGAAGAGACAAAGATTTTCGACGCAGTGTCAACTCCAATCTTTCAAACATCGAACTTCGTGGTCAACGATGAAAAGTATGCGAGCGAAAACTCAGAGACTTTCTATACCAGGGTTGGAAATCCTTCGATAGGTGTTGTAGAAAGAAAGCTTTCAAACCTTTTTGGAGGAGCTGGAGGGATCTTCTTTTCTTCGGGAATGGGCGCGATAACAACGGTCTTTCTCACTTTTTTGAGATCGGGAATGAATTTAGTGATTTCCAGGAATATCTACGGTGGCACACAGAGCCTTCTTGCAGACCTGTCGGATATGGGTGTGGAAATAAGGAGATTCGATCAGTCCCGGTTAGAAGCTCTTGAAAGCCTGGTTGACGATAATACTGGAATTGTCTATGTCGAGTCAATGACTAATCCTAATCTGATTCTCTCCGACATCCAGAGAATATCGCACATGATAAGCAAGAGGAGAGCTCTGCTTGTAGTAGATAATACCTTCTTGTCTCCTTACAATTTCAGACCCCTTGAGTACGGAGCAGACGTCGACGTTCAGAGCCTCTCGAAATACGTGAACGGACATTCAGATGTTATTGCTGGCTTTGCCGCTTTCAGAGACAGAGAGTTGGAAACACGGGCAAGGCAGAAAATGATCAAGCTGGGCACGAACGGGGCTCCTTTCGAAGCTTTTCTTGTAAGTCGAGGAGTCAAGACGCTCGGACTCCGGATGGAACTGCACAACAATAATGCAAAAGAGATAGCTCTTTTTCTTTCAAAAAGCCCGAAGGTTCGTCTGGTTTCTCACCCATCTTTGAGAAGTTCCGTTCCAAACTGTTTCGCTAATTGCAGGGGGTTCGGAGGAGTCGTTTATCTCGAAGTAAAGGATCTCGAGACGGCAAAGGAGTTTATTAGGAAGAGCGAGCTCTTTCTTGAAGCTACAAGTTTGGCCGGAGTCGAGTCTCTCGCAACGATTCCGATTCTTACCAGCCATTCTTCATTCACCAGCGAGCAGCTACGGGAGGTTGGCCTTTCTGAAGGAGGGGTAAGACTCTCTGTAGGTATTGAGAACATTGAGGACCTTCTTGCAGATCTGGATGGTGTGCTTAAGGAAATCTGAAACCCGGTTACCAGAAGTTCGGGTCTCTATTGTGAAAGAAGATGCGGCGCGAAATTGCTAGAAACTTAGCGTCTGGGGGAGCATCAAAAACAGACAATCAGAATTGATAGCGTAACCGGCTTTCCCACTGGTACCAATGGTGAGACTATGATTCAACTTATTTTTGCACTAGCCTATAATTAAAGCAAAGCTGTGAGGTGATCTAAAGTGCTTAAAATAAGAGTTGAAAGCATTGAAGAGTTGATACTTGCCGGTGGGAGAGAGTTCAAGATAGAGAAAGAAGACCTGAGTGTTACCTACGTCTTCTCCAGTCTTCCCGATTCATCTGGTGTTCTTGTTCAAGTTTCGATTCGAAACGTAAGCGATACTCCACAGAGAGTTGGGAAGGTAGATCTGATTGAAATTCAAGACGTCAGTGAACCTGTTTATTATAACAACTGGCAGTCCTGGTTTCCCTTCAAGGCTTATTGGGAACAACCAGATGTGGAGCCTTTCGTTCAATTTGCCGATTCCCAGGGGATCAGCCTTCTTGCAGCTACCCCTATTCCAGAAGTCTTGAGAGAGGGATCTAGACCCAGCGACTACTTCATTGCTACAGATGAACTTCTAGTGGGTT
>NZ_DIXC01000015.1 GCF_002435945.1 Mesotoga sp. UBA6090 | reverse complement strand
AGGGGGATTTCACCCCCAGGCTCTCTCAGAACCGGACTCGAACCTCTCGATTCATCCGGCTCCCACTATCCAGTCGAATAGTATATCCCCATTGTCCAGTGTAAAAAAGATGAGGCTCTCTGCGAGCAAGAGCTTCTAGCCATTTACCGGCTTTCGCCTGACCCTAGAGTCCAAAACCCCAGAGCCGGTTCTTCCGCTCTCCCTCTTAATTAGACAGCCTACTTTCATTTACTGAGATGTACTTTTTCTTTCTTGTTGGGGCCGTATGAGTATAGTAAAATAGTACTGTTTCGAAACATTCTTTGAAATCCGTGATTATCTTTGGCAAAGCATTCTCACGGTCAGGGGGTAATCATTCATCCGGCAGACAACAGTGCTGGCCAACCTAAATGGAGGTGGAGCTATTGAACTGGAAGAGAAGAATTCCTGCAGTTGTAATCGTCCTGATTCTCGCTACGCTAATCCCCGCAATGGCATTCGGAAAGACCTCGATTCACGAACTCGTGATTATGGGAACAACGGACCTTCATGGCTATGTTATGCCTTACGATTACCTGACTGTAGAAGAAGTGAGTGATTACGGCGCTGCCAAAACTTTCACTCTCATCAAGATGGCAAGGGAGCTGTACAGAAACACCGTCTTGATCGACACGGGAGATACTATTCAAGGAAGCGTTCTCGCAGAGCGTGAGGCAAGAATCGATCCAATCAAAATGGGAGACACTCCCTCGATAATCGAAGCCATGAATATCATGGATTATGACGTAGTTGGAATTGGAAACCACGAATTCAATTTCGGTCTTGAATATCTGGACCTGGCGATTGCATCTGCGAATTTTCCAATGATTTCCGCAAATCTGTACAACGCAGACACCGAAGAACTCAGGTACGATCCTTATGTGATACTGGAAAGAGAAGTCGATGGAATTCCAATTAGGATTGGTGTTATAGCCTTTCTTCCTCCGGAAATAATGATGTGGGACAGAGTTCTCCTCGAAGGAAAAGTCTATGCCGAACCTATAGTCGAAGCAGCTGCCAAGTACGTCCCCGAACTGCGGGAGGAGGGAGTTGACCTCGTCATAGTTTCCCTTCACCAGGGAAGCTCAGACGCAGAAGCAATACTCGAAAACGTTGAAGGAATAGATGCAATTATCATGGGTCACAGTCACGGAAGAATCGCCGACACAATCGATGGAGTCCCCGTTACTATGGCCGGTAGCTGGGGAGGTTCTCTAGGATTGATCCATTTTCATCTTCTTAATCAGGATGGAAAATGGGAGGTCTTCTCTTCTTGTCCACAGCTATGGCATGTTGACGAAAAGATTGAATCTGCGACTGAAATAGTCGAAGCAGTTAAGGAACAGCACGAAGCAACCATTGATTACGTAATGGCCCCGGTTGGGACGACAACCGTACCTATCAAGGGATACTTCAGTAGAGTAATCGATAACGAAGTCACTCAGCTCGTCAACGAAGCACAGCTCTGGTATGCAAGTGAGTATTTCAGGGGAACTGAATTTGAAGGAATGCCACTGCTTTCAGCCGCGGCGCCATTCAGAACCAACACCAGTGTTGAAGCTGGAGACGTCAAAATAATGAATGCCGCAGACATCTATATATACTCGAACACACTGCACGTTGTGAAAGTAAACGGCATAGAGCTAAAAGGCTGGCTGGAAAAGTGCGCCGAAAACTTCAACCAGATTGATCCAAGCAGTACTGAGGATCAGAACCTCCTGGCGCGTTTCTCATCGTATAACTTCGATATAATTGAAGGAATCAACTACCAGATAGATGTCCGAAACCCCAAAGGTCAAAGAATCGTGAATCTCACTTATGAGGGTGAAGAAGTCGAAGACGATATGGAATTCCTCGTTGTCACAAACAACTACCGCGCAGGTGGAGGCGGTTATCATCTAGTCGACGCGGATATTGTTCTTTCATCTACAGTTGAGAACAGAAGCGTAATAATTGACTACATAATCGAGAAGGGTACTATTACCCCCTCGCCTTCCTACAACTGGTCTATAGTTCCATTTGAGTCAGCAGGAAGAATCACATTCACATCCAGAGATGAAGCGGCAACTTTGGCGAAAGAACTTGGAATAAAGGGCATAAAGTACATCGGAGACCGACTCTTCGAAGTAGATCTCGTAGAGCTCGCAGAGAACGTCCCGCTGACAGTCTCTGACTAGAATCACTTGCCAAAAACAGAACCGGAGGTAAAATACCTCCGGTTTTTTTGTCATTCATCGCCATATACTGCTCGAAATAGCATATTGAACATGATCACAAGCCCTTCTTACATGAGCACGCCTCTTCAATTTACGCACTCCGTTCTGACCAGATCGGAAATCAGTGAGATGAAATTATGCGCTTTTTCGGGATCCTTGCGTCGCTCAATGAGATTTGGGTGATCAGTGTAGTCAATCAGATTCCGCTTCTTTCTGCAAATGACATACAGAGCATTCTGCATCCAACTATCCATCATCTACACTCGGCTGATAATCCCACTCTATATCCTTAAATCCTGACCTTATCGTGTAGGCGGCAAGCAAACAAAACTCTTTCAACGTTACAACCTGTGATTTTGAACTCTTCTTGAAATCTCAATCTTGGATTATAAAGAAGACAGTCTAGCTTCCATTTTAAGACTATTGAAAATTCGCGCCACACAATGCGTTCGGGAAATGGGAATATGCTTCAAATCCACCCTTTTCTATTACTAGATTGAATCTTCAGCATCGAGCTTGTCGATAGTAATGTTTGAATTACTGGTTTTCATGTTTATTGAGAGCCCATTGCCACCGTTCAGAGAACCTCTCAAGCTAGTTGAACTCGAACTGATTACACCTACGGTAAGACCCTTCAAATTGACGGTTCCGTTGGTTGTCGATGCGCTTATCTCTGCACGGATCGAGTCATCTAAAACGATGCTGATACTCCCATTTGTGGATAGCAGTTCAAGAACTCCGAAATCTGGAAGGATCGCGTCGCAGACAATCTTCGCGTTTGAGGTTTCGAAACAATTCCTATCACCGAGAAGTGAGCTCTCAGTGATTATGATTGCTCCGTTCGTGGAATTTGCCGAAACATTGATAGTTCCCTTTTCGATTGTTATCGGAGCATTGCTTGTCTCTACGATGAGGGTTCCTGATATTCCCTTTGCTTCGAACGCACCGTTGGTGGATCTGAGTTCCATGATCCCGGCACATTCCTCGACAAAAATGGGCGAATTAGAGGTTTCAAGCTTTATGCTTTTCGAGACGGAGATCAGCTCCAAACCTCCATTGCTGCTTCTACCTCTTATTGAGGCATTGAGTGATTTGAAAACGATTGCTCCGTTGGTAGTATTCACCATTATATCTTCCACCGTTTCCGACGGGACACTCAGATAAATTGTTGTTGCCTGCCCCATAAATTCATTTGTCTGAGATAGTTTGGGAACAATCACCGTAAGCTTACCATCTACTGCATTGATGACCGGTCTGGTCTTTTCAAGATACTCTTCTTTGAGATTTTCGTTTGAAACCTAATTGACTGTTCAACCTTGATTTCAACATAATCTCTTTCCCAGCCCACTACTTCGACCTTTCCGTTAAGGGTGTCGATTTCCAATGAGTTTATTTTCTCGGTGATTGTCTCTGAGAAGTCTTCGTTGAACTTCGTTCCAGTGAATGACCAGCCAGAACCAAAACTGAATCCCAAAATTTCAGGACGGATTATCACTGCTGCACCTATCAAAAGGACCCCTATTTCTAGCAGAAGTCCCGCAAGCGCCAGCCCTCTATTTCTGATAATTTCTCTCATATCATCACTCCTATTCGTACATCGCTTCCAGGATCTTTGGTGACTCCATTTTTAACATTCCAGTAACGTCGTTCTTCGTTAGAGTCAGAAATCTTCTTTTCCTCGGGAAAGTTCAAATGCGAGTTGCAAGATTTGAGAGTAATAAGGTCATCTGTCAACGATATGCCCAACTGATGGCTACTTGTTATATGATTGCAATAAGGAAGCCTAACACACCATTGGACCATACAGAACCATGCCCTATGATAATTCGCTGTTGTTTGGCAGTAGAACATTCAAGGAGGAATTAGATGACTGAGAAGAAGTACTCGATTGAAGATCTTATGGAGAATGAGACCATTGCATCATTCGCGGTATCTCCCGATTCCAAAAGAATTCTTTACTCGTCAGACAAAACGGGCAACTACAATATCTTTGAACTAGATAAGGAGAAGGGAAAGCACAGGCAGATAACATCACTCACCGAAAACGCATTGGTGTCTCACGTCTACGAAGATGGAAGCTTCATTTTTGCAATGGACAAGGGCGGCGATGAACTGCATCATCTCTATCTAGGAACAGAAGGGGAAATCAAAGATCTGACCCCTTTCGAAAATACCAAGTCAGGATTTCACGTCTGCGTGGGCAATAGTGTTTACTACTATTCGAACAAGATTGATAGAAGTAGATTCGATCTTTATCGGTTTGATAAGGCCGATCTAGCAGGTGAGCTGGTCTTCGAAAACAAAGACTTGTATGAACTGGGTCCAATTTCGCATGATGAAAGGTTTCTCGCCCTTCATAAGCCCGAGACTGCAAACAATTCTAATGTCTATCTCCATGACTTGCTAAGCGGGGAAACAACACTTCTGTCCCCCCATGAAGGAGAAGCAAATTTCATACCTCTCTTCTTCTCAAAAGACTCGATGAAGCTTTACTGTATATCGGACATTGAAGGGGAATTCATGACACTGTGGGTAACGGATATAGAAAGCAAAGAACGTGAAGAGATCCTTGCCTTCAATTGGGACATATTCCCCGGGAGGATATCGGAAGACGGGGAAACCGCTGTGCTTATCGTCAATAGAGACGGTTTTTCCGAACTCCATATAATCGACACAAAAGACAATTCCCCTAAGATGTCTCCCGTGGAGACGGGTGGTGTCGTTTACGATCAATGCTTCAGCAAGGATAGCCGCTTCTTGTACTATCTTTGTGACTCGGCGACATCATCTCCTAATATCTTTGCGATCGATCTCGAGACGAAGGAGACAGAGCAGCTCACTGATTCCATGAGCGAAGAAGTAAACAGTAATGACCTCTCTGAAGCAAAGGTACTCCGCTTCATTTCATACGACGGTCTCCAAGTGCCTGGGATTTTCTATCCACCTAGAAATGTTCCGCCAAACGAAAAAGCACCTGCGATTGTATGGGTTCACGGAGGACCGGGAGGTCAGTCTCTGCCAAGATACAGTCCTGAGATCCAGTTCATTGCAAATCATGGATATGCTATTTATGCAGTCAATAACAGAGGAAGCTCCGGCTACGGAAAGAGCTTCTTCAAAGCCGCGGATCACAAGCACGGAGAAGCAGATCTGGATGATTGCGTGGCCGCCGCTAAGTATTTGGCCACCCTTGATTTCATCGACGAAGAAAGAATAGGAATAAATGGTGGAAGTTACGGCGGATTCATGGTTCTAGCGGCACTTGCTTTCAGGCCGAAGGAGTTCAAGGTGGGTACGGATTTTTTTGGTGTCTCGAACTGGGTGAGAACTCTCAAAGAAGTGCCTGCCTGGTGGAAAGCTATCAAAGACCTCTTATACACGAAGATTGGAAACCCCTTTGAAGAGGAAGAATACCTCAAGAGCATTTCCCCTCTCTTTCACGTCGAAAAGATTGAAAGACCACTCCTGGTTCTTCAGGGTGTAAATGATCCAAGAGTATTGAAGGTAGAATCAGACGAAATCGTTGAGAGTCTTAAGAGAAAAGATGTTCCCGTTGAATATGTAGTGTTCGAAGATGAAGGACATGGCTTCAAAAAGAAAGCAAATAGGATAAGAGGTGCAAATGCTATGCTCGCCTTTCTTGATAAGTATTTGCGCTAGGGATATTCAGTTACTGGTATTAGTGAGGAGAAAACTGGATTCAACCTCGAGAAGACGAGAACGTAGTATATCGTGACGATTAGCATGAGCGTTGTCGAGAGTTTCACATACCGTTCAATAGGAAGAGATGTAACAAGAGCTGTTCATCAATGATCAGTTGTACCCCCGATATGGCCAAAGAAAACCGACAAAGAAGTTCCTAATCAACTATCGACGAATATGCCGTTCTTTTGAGAGCCTGGCACAGCTTTGGCTTGATCTGTTTGTCTTCCAGGAAGTTTCCTGGTTGTGCTTCGAAGAACTGCTATTTGCTGGTACTGAACCTCCGGGAAGGAAGAGATCTTCGATCCTCCGTGGAAGATTGTCAACAGAACAACCAAGGATGCCAAAAGCATCCTCAGTTTGGCGCTGGAATCGTGAGAATCATCGATTGGTCCTCGAGTTCATTGCCCAGCTTCTTTCTTCAGAAGTTGCGTGGGCGAATTCGTAATCCTACGCATGAATTAGTTCGTCTGATCCTCAATGAAGATTTGACAGTTTATTGAAAGAATGGAAGTCTAATTCTTCCTCATAATGAACTCTTCCAGAAAAGAGATTCAACGTCTTTGTCGGCTAAGAGTATGACCGCCGACGATGAAAGAGAATACTTCGCTGCGAATCGGTATTGCCTACGGGCACGCTGTTCTCCAGCTTCGCATTTCTCTGCTTTCTTTCTTGATTCAGAATCTTGTTCTTCTGTCAATGCAACCGGCAACCTGTAATCTCAAGTTTTCTGGGCCTTCTTGGTTACCCTAAATGGTGAGTTCAGAGCGCCAATATAAGTCCGCCCTCTCCAGCGTATGTGGCAATTGCAGGACCCATCTTTCCAATTATGACTTCCGAATCTCGCACGCGTTTTCTTATTTCAGAAGCAAAGAATTCAGCATCTTCCAGATTATTGACGTGAGTAATGCCAAAAATCTTCTTTCCGGTTTTTGAGGCAGCAGCTATCAACTCAATTATTGCTTCTCTAAATCTCCTGCTTCTTCTTACCTTCTTAAGGAGTTTCACTTCGCCATTTATACCGTGCAGGATAATCTTCATGTTCAATATGTTGACCAGGCTCCCTTGAAATTTGCTCAGACGGCCACCTTTGACAATATTCTCCACTGTCGCAAGAGAGATGATTATCTTCACGTCTTTTCTGTACTCTTCAAGTGCTTCGACTATTTCGTCCAACTTAGCACCCGATTCAGCCATTCTAGCGGCCATCAGCACCTGGATACCATGCGAAATCGAACCTGCAAGAGAATCAAATATAATCGCCTTGCCTCCGCTCATTTTGGCGCCAAGGACCGCTGATTGATAGGTACCACTGAGTTTCGATGATATTGTAATACACAGTGGAGTTTCGCCCTTCTTCTGAATATCCTCAAAAATCCCTGCAAAATCGGCTGGCGAAGGCTGAGATGTCTTCGAGAGTTCACGTGATTTACCCATCAATCGGCAGAACTCCTCTGGAGTAATGCCGATATCTTCCTTGAAAGTCATATCATCAACGAAAATGTTGAGAGAGGCAAAGGGAATACCATACTTCTTTAGCGTTTCAACCGGCAAATCACATGAGCTGTCCGTCACTATCCTGACCACTGTACCCCTCCTCTATGTTCAGATAATAAGATTGTATGTCATTACGAGTCCTGAGCAATGGTCGGTTAGAAAGTCGTCTAATACTTGAAATTATCTTAGTGGAAAAAAGTCTCTAAAGGCCTCAGAATAACCAATTCCAAAAAGAAAGGGCGGAATGTCCGCCCCAATGAATCCTATTTACTGTTCAGTCTATCTGCCAGATGCTATCTCGTCAAACCTTTCTGAATCGAGTACTTCAGGCGTATAGCTTCCCGCAAGTCTCTCATACTGCCTGAGGAATGCCCTGAGGTGGTTCTCAGAACCTCTAAGCAGGTTTTCGTATACCGTCGCAGTTCTCGAGTCGATGTCTCCCTCAAGCAACTCTTCCAGGTCCTTAATATCTATCTCTTCTATCAGAAGACCAACTTTTACCGCATCCAGAAGAGATTTGCTTCCACTCTCAATGAGTTCATCATAAAGCTCCTGAAGCTTCGAATTAGTGAAGACTCCAACTTCATTTTCGCCTACGGGATCTACCATGCCAGAATCACCGATCAGAGAAAGAACTGCTTCTGTATGAGTCTGTTCGCTTCTAGCTATGTTACTGAAGACATTCAATTCCCATATTTCATAGAGTACGGTATAGACGTCGTGAGCTAACTTTTCTTCTTCTCTCATGAATGCAGTTCCATCTTCCTCAGTCATTAAGCCGCTGGCCAGTGTCATTGAACCAATAATAAGAAACACTAATATTGCTGAAAATACTCTCTTCATATTCGATACCTCCATTATTTGGATCTCGATGAGATATTAAGCTCTCATTCTTAGAGTTTCCTGAAAACCCTTGCTTATAGTTCGCTTAGAGTCCTGGCGTTATGCAAAACTACTCTTAAGAAGAGGCAACTATCAAAGCCTGGCAGTTAACACAAATTTCTCAGTTTTTCCTAGAAAATGAGTTAAGAAATTAAGATGGTCTCAATCCTTATAGACGGCCAATCGCTAAGGTTACATGTCGATCCTTTATAAGAGAGAATGTTCTTACCTAATCCTCAAATGCCCTCCTGGCCGCTTTCAACGCAATAGCCCTGGGGACCAGCCTTGACCCGGAAGCGATTATTTTGTTGATCAGCCCGCTTACTACGCTTCTCTTTCCTTTTTCAAATGCATCTAGTGCCCTTTTCACAACTTCTTCGGGCGACATTGATCCCGGCAGCTGCCTCCTTCCTCCCGAAGCGACATCGAAAAACTCTGTTCTAGTCGGTCCCGGAGACAGAACCATCACTTTGAAGCCCTTAGGCTGCAGTTCTTCGCTTACGGCTTCGCTGAAGCTAAGTACAAAGGCCTTTGTAGCAGCATAAACCGCCATTCCGGGCACAGGCAAGTAGGCGGCAGTAGAAGCGACGTTTATGATTTCTCCACCAATGCTGTTGCGCATAAGAGCATATTTCTTTGTCAAGAAGTAAAGAGCTCCAATATTCAGCTTGATCATCTGCATTTCTCTATCTGCTTCAATATCCTCAAAGGGACCTATCAATCCGAACCCTGCGTTGTTTATGAGAAGATCTACGTCTTTCAGGAGTTTCGAAACTTCAACCAGGTCGTTTTCATTCGTCAAATCACCTTTCAGCGGAATAGATCTGACTCCTAGATCTCTCTCAATTTGATCGGAAATCGTCTGTAGTCTTTCTAGTCGCCTGGCTACAAGAACCGTTTCATACCCACGCTTTGCAAGCTCATAGGAAAAAACCTTGCCTATTCCCGATGACGCTCCGGTAATTAGTGCTCTCTTCAAAATTATCACCTCGGCCAATTATAACCAGTCCAGACTACATTGTTCTCTGCTCATCTGAGTTTATTCGTCAAGAAAGTTGCATAATGTTGTTGACAAGTTTTGGAGGTGAAGATGTGAAGAAAGTTGCGGTTCTCCAATGACTGGTTCTGACATTTCCTAGTTGCCAAAAACAGATACTTTCATTTCATCGCTAAGTCAAGCTATAATAGCTTTGAAAGGAGGTAATAGAATGAAGTCTATTGTTGTTTATTTCTCATACGATGAAAGTACAAAAGCTCTTGCAGAGGCTATGGCCTCTTCAATCGATGCTGACCTTCTAAGGCTTGTGCCCACAGGGGACTTTGCACGAACCTACTATCACCATGTTGAGAATGCCAAGCAAATAGAGACCACTCCCGGATACGATCCTGACAAGGAGCACATCTGGGGAAGCGAATCGGTAACTATGAATGACAAGCCTGAACTTGAGCCATATAGGTTTGATCCGAACAAATACGATCTGATAATCATCGGCAGTCCCGTCTGGGCACTTACTTATGCGCCGCCTATCAGTACATTTCTTGAAGAAAACAAGCTGGAGGGAAAGAAGATAGCTCTTTTCTGTACACATGATGGAATGATCGGTGCTGCCTTTGAGAATCTCAAGAAGGCACTGAAGGGTAATGATGTGATACAGGAGAGCGACTTCGAATCACCTTCTTCCAGGCTAGATGAATACGTTGAAACGGCAAAGGAGTGGGCTAGGGAATTACGGGAAGGTCTGTAATATAATTCGACTCATAATTTTTCGGAGCTGAGGTTTATCCTCAGCCTCTTATTTTGTGGAAGAATTGTAATTTGTCTCTCTGTGAAGTGACTCCTTGGGGAGAAATGCCGATCGTCAGAGGGTTTTCAATAGTGCATATCTTGTTCTTCGAACTACTCGTTTTCATCTTGAAAACCACTCAGAAGATTAATCTTGAGTTTTATTGTCAAATTATATAGAATATAGTAAAGAGGTGATTGAATGTTAAGCAAGCAGGAGATCATGAAAGCTATAGGCCAAAGAGTAACTCAGAGAAAGTTCCTGGAAAAACAGTTGTCTCCTGAGCAGATGAAAGAGGTGCATCTTGCTCTTGGAGACATTATCCCAATAAACTCAGATTCTCCTTTACAGTGGTATTTCACTCCGCAGTTTCCATCAGGTTCGGGAATTGTACTGGCGAAACTAAAAGAATTCACGACGCCAAAGCTGGTCAAGTACGGTTTCGAAGGTGAGCAAATAGTTCTTAATCTAACTCTGAAGGGATTCTCTACAAGCTGGGCTCGTCTGCCCAATTATCTATCTATGGTTATCGTGGGCTTTCAGGCCAACAGTAATGAGGATATCGTCGAGAGAGCATCGCGTTTCTTATACAGAGATGCCAACAGAAAGCCCTTTGAAGAGGTTGTGTTTGGTAGAGAAGAGTACGTGGACAGCAGGATAAAAGACATTGTGAACGCGGGTAGGATGGCGCCCTCGTCGTTCAACCGGCAGCCTTGGAAGTTCGAAATCTTGAGCAAGAACGAAATTGCAGTTCACGGATGGAAGAAAATCCCTTTGATTTATGAAGAAGTAATTGCAATTGATCTGGGCGTTGTGCTCTCCCATATGTACCTAATGGCAAAGGCCATTAATAGTGAGGCACAAGTTGAGGCGAAGAGCGAAAGAACATATTTATTGAGATTCTGAAGACTATCGATTGGATCTCAGCGACAAATCCGAAGCCTCTTTTCTAAACGGTTCAAAAGCCTTCTCTGAAGGAAAAGTTTTCGGGTGATTTCTGTCCACAGAAGAGGAAGAAAGCATCTATCGGTTAAGAAAATAGAAAGAGAGTTCTCAGAATCCAGGTTCTGTCGTTTTATTGAACGCAAAAGCTCTTCTGCACTTCTTTCTTCAGACCTTCAATTCCGCATACTTGGCAAGTCTCTACTTGCCCAAAAGCGCCGCCAATGAAGTAAAAGCTATATAGAGAGTAACTGAGATCAGCCCCGAGATCACAGGTGTAGATACCCATCCAAAGAGAATTCTCTTAATGAGCCTTTCGTCAAAGTTTCTCGATCCTCTTGCAAGACCGACTCCTAGGACTGCTCCCACAATTGCCTGTGATACGGAAACCGGGACGCCGGTGAAGGCGTGTACCGAAACAGTAAGTGATTGAGCTAGAAGCGCTATAACAGAAGCAAACGATTCAAGTGCGACTATCCTCGTTCCGATTGTGTACATGACTCACTTGCTGAAGATTATTGCTCCTGCCGAAATGGTTAGGCCTCCAGTTAGAACGGCTTTGTCGATTCCAATAATGTACGCGAAGGTCCCCGTAATGTTGGCGACATTGTTTGCGCCAAGAGCAAAAGACTCGAAGCCCCCATTAATCACAGCGAGTGCTCTTAGGAGAAGGTCCTGTATCAGAATTGAATGAATCATTCTGAAAGCAGAACCAA
The DNA here is from genome assembly GCF_002435945.1 of Mesotoga sp. UBA6090. Taxonomy (NCBI): domain Bacteria; kingdom Thermotogati; phylum Thermotogota; class Thermotogae; order Kosmotogales; family Kosmotogaceae; genus Mesotoga; species Mesotoga sp. UBA6090. The sequence continues at coordinate 10,852 of NZ_DIXC01000015.1, read as the reverse complement.
TCAGTCGATAAGAAGGAAAGCTGCAATTGCAGCGCCCAGAGGAGTCGTTATCCAGCAGGCTACAATCTTGAGCACGATAAGCCAATCAACGCCGCCTTTAAGCAAGCCAATTCCGATTAAAGAGCCGACGACTGCCTGGGAAGAGGAAACTGGCAATCCCAGTCTGTTAAGCAGGAGGACGGATATTCCTGCAGCAGCCGCATTCACTGAAGCTGAAAGAAGTGTGTGAGAACTCAGGCCTGACAGAGTCTCCATTCCGCCAGCGCCACCGAGCATTGCTCCCGCCAGCACGGCGAAGCTTGAGATCAAAGCTGCTGATCTGTATTTCAAAATACCGCTTGTTACGGTTGTACCATAAATATTGGCTGCGTCGTTCCTTCCGAGAGTCCATCCGAAGAAGACAGCAGGCAAGAATGCGAGAAGCAAAACTATCCCTTCATGATCAGTGATTAGGAGGATTATAGCATCAAAGTTTAGGTTCTGTTCGCCCAAATAAGCAACTCAAAGTAGACTTATACTTCTATTCGCCTTCTGACTGTTCGATCTCCTTCAAGCAGTATGTATAGTATCTCTTCTTGTTGTTGCTGTCTATCTTCATTTTTAAGCCATGCATCTCATTCTCGAAACCGGGGAACTTGTTATCGAACTCTTCGGATAGATTGAGATACTCAACTATTCGCTTTGTTTCGTCTGTGTATCTCTCGCCAGGCATTATGACGGGTATTCCGGGAGGATACGGAACAACCATGACGGCCGATATCCTGTTTTGAAGTTCGCGGATTCTTACTAGCTCTGTATTTTCATTGACGAGTTCCGAGTATGCCTTTGCGGGAAGCATTACCTGTTCGGGATTGTGAGAATAGACGTCCTTGAGAACCTTCGTAATTCTCACCTTCCTGAGGTATTCATGCATCTGTCTGCAAAGCTCCTGAAGGGTCATCTTTCCATACTTCTTTGGAAACTCTCTCACAATATCCGGAAATACATCATCCAGAGGAGCGTCTTCGTCGAAAAGCTTCTTGAAAGTGAAAAGCTCTGCTAGCAGTGTTCCGGATTTTCCCTTTGTCAGTCCCAGAGAAAAGAGTATCAGGAATGAGTAATGACCGGATTTCTCAACGACTATCCCTCTGTCCCTAAGGAAGGTAGTGACTATCGTTGCGGGTATACCCCAGTTTCTCATTCGTCCCTGTCTTGTTATTCCAGGGGTCATAACAGTAACTTTCACCGGATCGAGGAGAACGTAGTCGTTTTCGAGCTTTCCAAATCCGTGCCAGTCTTCGTTTGCTTTCAGGTACCAGCAGTCTGGTCTGTCCTTGAGAATAGACTCATCTATATCTTCGAGATCGAAGGTTTTTCTCTGCCCGTTTTCTGTCTCAACTGAGACCTTTTGTGGCTGCCATATTTCCAGCCACCATCTTCTCTTTCGTTCGGTTTCTTTCAGTTCGATCTCTTTTTTCAGATGCTTCATCTTCTTTCTGAAGATAATTGCCTCTTGTATTGTTTCATCTATCAGGAATCTTCCGGCGTTGCCGGCCATCATTTTTGCTGCCACGTCCAGCGAGGCAATTATTGCGTACTGGGGAGAGGTTGACATATGCATCATGTATGCTTCGTTGAATCTTCCGTGATCAACCCTCTTTCTCCCGTCCTTGACATGAATCATTGAACCCTGAGAGAAGGCAGCGAGAAGCTTGTGGGTGGAATGAGTTGAGAAGACCACCGGCGACTTTTCTCTGTCAATATCTGGCGACATGCCGAAGCGGCCGAGATACATCTGGTGGAATTTCGCATACGCGTACCACGCCTCATCGAAAAGCACGAAATCTACCACTTTCTCAAGCCCGTCCAGAATTGTCTTTGCGTTGTAGCAGAGACCGTCGTAAGTGGAATTTGTAACGACGGCCAGCTTTATTTTGAAGTTCTCTTTATCTTCGACGAGAGGGCTTTCCTTTATCGCTTTCTCTATCTCGCTCCATTCAAAATTCTCTTCATGAATAGGTCCGATTATTCCGAGCGAGTTCCTGCTGGGAGTAAGATAAATCGGAATGGCGCCTGTCATTATTATTGAATGCATAATCGACTTGTGACAGTTTCTGTCAACTAGAACTATGTCTCCCGGGGTCACGCAGTAATGGAAGACGATCTTGTTGGATGTGGAGGTACCGTTCGTTACAAAGTAAGTCTCGTCGGAACCGAAAATCTTGGCCGCTGACTTTTCCGATTCTCCAATAGCTTCTGTATGCTCAAGGAGCGATCCGAGTTCCGGCACCGAAACGGATAAGTCGCTCCTGAAAATATTCTCGCCGAAGAAGTTATGGAAGATCTTCCCGGTAGATGACTTCAAGAAAGCCTCTCCACCGCTGTGGCCTGGGGTGTGCCATGAATACTTGAATTCATCTACGTATCTTATGAGCTCTTTCAAAAAGGGAGGCTGAAGTTCGTCCATGTATCGCTCAGTTGCTTCCTCGATCCTTCCCGCAATGAAAGATGGGCTATCTTCGAGCTTCCAAACATAGCCATCGATCTGACTGACTATTTCTAGAGGAATCTCCATTACTTTCAATTTCTCAGTCATAAGGAAGATTGGAATAAGCATATTCCTTCCACGAATCATCTCAATAATTTCGCCCGGTCCCAAAAACTCTGCGTCCGGTTTTATTACGAGATCCCAATCGAGCAAAACACAGCTGACATTCGAATGAGACATGAACTCGATTCTACAGTCGTAGCCTGAGTAAGATTCAATGACGGAAAAGCCTCTCTTCTGAAGCTCTTTGACAATCTCCCTTGTAGCTCTTCCACCGGTATTTTCGGAACGTAAATCATCATCGACAACAAGAACCGGAAAGTCTTTGAAAAGCTCCATTCTATCCCCTCGATTCTGCCTTTTTGTAGGCAACGAACGAACCCTTTGGAACTCCCAGGAAACCGCCAATCACCTCGCACTTGGCCATGAGCAAGAAGAAGATCTCGCGTCTTGCGGAGCTCAAACCTTCTAGATTGCCCTGTCCTTTAGAGATTACTACATCTGCCCTTGAATAGACTTCGAAAAAACCTCTCTTCATTGTCTTTTCCTGAGTGCCAGGGGCATCTGCACCCGAGTCGAGAATAGTTGCAACTTCGTTCATTCCTATTTCAAGCGCTTCTTCCATAGTAATATCGTTCAGCGCAGGTTTTGTTCTGACAGAAAAGTAGCTATTGGGGACATCGGCAATATCTAGCAGGAGTTTGTCGAGAACTGCCTCTCCGCAGTTGTCACCGACGATCAACAGAGAGTCTGCCCTTCGAATTCTATCTGCAAGTTCTTCAAGATCATCTATTGCAAATAACTTCGATAGAGCTTCACTCATTGTAGTATGGATATCGATCTTGTGGCCGGGAGCGACATCTATGATGTTTCCTGCTACGGAGAGCTTAAGTGCTCCAATCAAAGGATCATCCAGAGTCAGCAGCTCCGTCTTGAGGTCTTCGTAGATCTCCATGAGATTCTTGTTTGAAAGCTTCTTAATTTCCCTGAAGGCGTCATGATTGCCAAATAGAGGTTCGAGAGCCTCGCCGACCTTTCTTCCGATATCTATCGGAGTGTCAGACCAGTCCATCTCCGCAACTTCCTTCATGAAGATTCTTACCACCTGCTTCTTCTCTTCTTCTCCGGCGTGGTTCTGGTCAAGAATCCTGAGAAGACTGTTTAAGGTGCAGGGAATACATCTGAGATCTATCTTCATTCAATCACCTCACACTGAATTATACAGTTTTTTGGTAATCGCTACCTGTGTTTGATTTGACCTGCACACTACCTCGGCGGGGAAGATCTTCACAGCCAGTCTGCTGATGCGGGCTAGTCACCGTCGGTGGCCAGTCAGGCTCCGCCTGGCCAGTCTCGCCTTCGGCGAGGCCAGTGCCGCTTTGCGGGCAAAGAGACGCTGTCCGCCGATAAAAACCACGTTGTCCGTCAACCGTCCTCAGTCCTCCGAGATCAAGAGCAGAAGTGATGGTGCTTCCAAAATATGAGGACTATCGTTGTCCTCCCAGTGTTGGTTCTTATTCATGTAACTCACTGCATCTTGCAACTGATTTGTTTCTCTTTCGAACCCCCGACCACGGTCTTTTGTTCTGCAACTGACAACTTTCAACTTGCAACTGATCCCTTGCTCTTTCCAGCGTTCAGCGTATCTCAGTAAGCGGTAAGAGGTTCTTTCCCGAGAACGGAGAACCTCTCAACGGTGAACCGGTTTCAATCTGCTCTTTCGAACCGCCAAGCTGCTACCCGCAACCACGGTCCTTTTTTTCTTGCAACCGACCCGGTTACACGGGATGATATAATTGTTCCGGAATACAGGAGGTGTTAGCAGTGTATTACAGATCAAAAGAAAATGGCATTTTCAATTTTAATCTTTATTCTAGTTACAGGGCAGTGGGGAGTCGATACATCGCTACACGTCCATCGGAGCAAGAAGATGTTGTTGAGGAATTAAACAGCGAAGATGACGCGAAGCTTTTCGAAGACTTCATCTGGGCATCTCTTCAGAGAGTTCGCGACTATATCGACTTCAAAGACTTTGACAGTTTTTGTCATGGAAGAAGGCAGTGAATGTAAGACTAAAGGCGAGCAAAGCAACGGAAAACATAAGATGATGTAAATAAACTCGCATAGTGTACTTTGCTAACCTTCAGGAGTGTATAATAGCAAGGACCGACCTAATAGGGTTTGGAGGAGGAGGTAAACAATGGAGTTCAACTTTCTTTCTGTTGTTGAATGCGAATTTATGAAACTTAACCAACCTCACAGTGTGAAACTTCATTCGTGTGAAGACCCACTTCGCTCTCTCCGCGCTCGTCGTCGTTGCTTCTAAAGAAAGTCTTTCAAAGCTAGCATCCCTCAATCCCAATTTTGGCAATCATTTAAGTACGACCGTTATTGACCTGCGATTTTTAACAATAATTCCACAAATACTCACGATTCTATGGAGGTGGGAAATATGTTTAGAAAGGGTTTTGTTGCCCTAATTGTTATTCTTTTTGCTGGATTCACGGCGTTTTCACTGACTTTCGAAGTGTCAATGAGCCAGGAAGCCATTGATACAGTGGCTTCTCTCGGCCTTGAGACACCTGTAAACGGAAGGGTCTTCGTTATTGTCAGCAAAGACTCGTCCACTGAGCCAAGTGTGCAGACAGATGTTAGAGGAGTTCCCTTCTGGGGGAAAGATGTATTCGGTATGACCTCTGAATCGGTTGTGAAGATCTCCGATGGAGATATGGCAGTAACCGGCTATCCCATCGATCTATCTGACTTGCCTGCTGGAGAATATTTCGTTCAGGCACTGATTAATGTCTACACGACATTCAACAGGGCAGACGGTCACACGGTTCTTATGCATGACGATACCGGCGACGGTCAATGGTTCTGGGAATCCGTTGGTAATGCTACGAGCAAGACGAAGAAAGTCTATCTGGATCCTGCAAACCCAGGGTCAGTAGAACTTTCAATCACTGAAGTGATCATGTCAGATTACGAGCTGGAGCCTGGAATGGTCCTCCAGCAAGGGAACTATACTGACAGTGAATGGGTGAAGTACATAAAGATTAAGAGCGACGTGGTGTCTGAGTTCTGGGGAAAAGACATGTATATCGGTGCCAATGTCCTTCTTCCTGAAGGCTATTACGACAATCCCGACGCTTACTATCCAGTGATCTATTATCAAGGTCATTTCCCCGGTGGTTCCGCGCCGGTAGGTTTCAGAACAAACAACGATGTCTACAAATTCTGGACAGAAGACGGGAATGCGAGATTCATAGCCGTATCTATCAGGGATGCGACACCCTACTACGATACTTCATATTCAGTTGACTCGGTAAACTCAGGTCCTTATGGAACTGCAATCACTGAAGAGCTGATACCTTACCTAGAAAGCCAGTTCAGAATGATTCCTGAGAAATGGGCGAGAATTTTGGCAGGTGGGTCAACTGGTGGATGGGAGGCCCTGGCGATGAAGGTCTTCTGCCCTGACTTCTTCGGAAGAACGTATGTTTGGTATCCCGATGGGGTTGATTTCAACTACTACCAGCTTATCAATATCTATAATGATGACAATGCGTACTACTCCGATTTTGGCTGGGTTAAGACTGAGAGACCAAGCGCGAGAGACACCCACGGAAACATCAGATTCACCGTAAAGCAGGAAAACTATTTCGAAATGGCTGCAGGACCAAGCAACAGATCTGGTGGACAGTGGTCCGTTTGGGAAGCCACATACAGTCCTTTGGGAGCAGACGGATTCCCTCAGCCAATATGGGACCAGGTTACAGGCGAGATTAACAAGAAAGTAGCCGATTACTGGAAGGAAAACTTCGACCTCAACTACATCTTGCAGGAGAACTGGGAAGAGATAGGTCCCAAGATAGCCGGTGATGTGCATGTTGCGGTGGGCGATATGGACAACTATTATCTCAATGAGGCCGTCTATCTTTTGAAGGCAGCTATGGAGAAGATGGAAAACCCGGTCTCCGACATGACCTTCGATTTCGGCCCAAATCAGGGTCATGGCTGGAAGGGATGGAGCCCGGTCAATCCAGAGAAAGCACTTGCTCTACAGGAATGGCTTTCACAGCTTTCGGAATACATGATAGAGAATGCTCCGGAGGAAGTGGAAAAGAACTGGATATACTAGTAACTCCAACATAAAGATTTGGGATGCTAGAATTGACCGGAGGGGTGACCCTCCGGTTTCTCTATCTTGGAGGTGTCTTTCTGAAAATTCTGATAGTTGAAGATGAAGCGACGATCTCTGCTTTTCTTCAAAAAGGTTTGAAAGAAGAGGGTTTTTTCGTCGATGCCGCAAAGAATGGAAATGAAGCGATTATGCTCGCTTCATCTAATCAATATGATGTGATCGTACTTGACATCCTTCTTCCCGGCAAGAACGGCTATGAAGTCTGCAGAGAACTGAGAGCGAGCGGTAACTACACTCCTGTTCTGATGCTGACTGCTCTTGATTCTGTTGATGAGAGAGTAAAGGGACTTAATACCGGAGCCGATGACTATCTTGTGAAACCCTTTGCCTTCAAGGAGTTGCTTGCAAGGGTAAACGCACTGCTCAGGAGACCACGAGAGACTTTCGAACAAGTTTTAAGGGTCAGTGATCTTTCAATAGATACAGTTTCTCATACTGTCAGGAGAGGCGATGTTGAGATAGAACTCTCCCCGAAGGAATACCGTCTTCTGGAATATCTGGCCAGAAACGCTCACCAGGTACTGAGTCGAACGCAAATCGCGGAAAGCGCATGGGATCAGGACTTCTTCAGCGACTCAAATGTCGTCGATGTCTATATAAGATATTTGAGGAAGAAGATAGATGATCCATTTCCAACCAAACTCATTAATACGGTGAGAGGCTTCGGTTATAGACTGGGTTGATTTGATGAAGAAGATTGTCCCGATAAGAATCAAACTAACCCTGTGGTATGTTCTCTTTCTTGGAGTGATTCTCCTTGCATTCAGCGTTTCCATATACACTATTCTCAGCGCACAGCTTCATAGTGAAGCCGATTCATCACTGAGAATCGTCTCTTCACAGCTTCTGGCGAATATTGCGATCGTTCAGGATTATCCGTTATTCAAGAAGACTGTTGAAATGGAGTCTCTCACGAACAGGTTGCTTGCCGAAGGTTTTGCAGTAAGGCTGATGGACAGTTCGGGGGACATAGTCGAGGGATTTGGACCTTTTGGAATACTTAAAGCCTCGATTGAGCTCGCTGATAGGGAGTTTGCTAGTATCTCGACCTCGGTGGGTGTGTGGAGAATCTTCACTTTGCAGATAGGTCAGTGGGGATGGCTACAGGTGGGTGAGTCTCTGTCAAGTGTAAGAGTGGCACTGTTTCGCCTGTCTCGACTGATGATGCTGATTGGTCCGACAATAATTATTCTGGCGTTACTAGGCGGCTTTTACATGGCAAAGAAATCGCTGGAGCCTGTCGAGAGAATAACACTTCTCGCAGAAGAGATAAGCGTGGAGAAGCTTGACAAGAGGCTGAATCTGACTCTGCCCAACGATGAACTCGGCCATCTTGCAAGTACCTTTGATGGAATGCTCGCGAGGCTTGAGGAGTCGGTCAAGAAGCAGAGGCAGTTTACATCAGATGCGGCTCACGAGCTGAGAACACCTTTAACTGCGATTCGAAGCATAGTAGACGTAACACTTCACAGAGATAGAGAATCCGATGAATACGTGAACGCTCTTGTCCAGATTGAGAACGAAATCGAGCGCTTAACCAGTATCATCGATGACCTTCTGATAATTACCCGGCTCGAGAACAACTTTCCTAAAGGTGATTTTGAAATTTTCCCGGTAAGTGTCATGATTGACGATGTACTTGACACGATCAAAGTGCTTGCGGAGGAAAAGAATATCGAAATCACGAAGGACTGCCCATATGACCTGGAGATAGCAGGTAATCGGAAACATCTTTCAAGAGCGCTTTTTAATCTTGTTGACAATGCAATAAAACATACTCCGGAAGGCGGCCGTGTCAGAATAGCTGCGGGCAGCAATCATTCGGCAAAAAAGATAGAGATAATTGTTGAAGATAACGGTATCGGTATACAATCCGAGGAGATCGACAGAATCTTCGACAGATTCTACCGAGTTGATAAGGCAAGGTCGCAGACGAGGGGCACAGGTTTAGGTTTATCTATAGCCCGGGAAATTGTTAAGGCCCATGAAGGCCTCATATCTGTGGAGAGTACCCCTGGAGAAGGATCCACCTTCAAGATCACTCTTCCTTCAAAGATTAAGAAACTCTAATCCAGGTCTAATTCTTCTCTAATCTACAGGTTCTATATTTATCTCGAGCAGCGATAGATGTTTCACATAGATGTGATCCCCGTACACAGATGTAGATCAAGCAAGAAGGGAATAGGAGCCTGAATAGCAAACAAAGCAAGCTACTCCGGTAAAGCGATAGTGAATCAGGCTCCAATTTAGAAAAGCAAGACGCCCTTTTCATCATCCCCAAAAAAGAAGCCAGAAAGCTGGCTTCTTTTCTTTAGTCTCTTTTTACAATTGCGACAGACATTCTTGAAAGAATCCTCACCAATCCCTCGCCCTGAAGAAAGTTCAAGATATCGAAGAGTTCATATCTCATCATATTAAGCTCTCCAGCAAGAGCATCTATATTCAAATACACATCCGGATCACCTGAGGTAAGCTCGTTTATTCTAGCGAGAACCAGCTGTCTTGCCTTATCTTTTTCCGGGATCCTGTTACCTTCTACCTCCATTATGCCTTTGTGAGTAATCCTTCCCATTCTGAATGGCTTGATCTCGATCAGTTCCTCTTCACCAAGAGATCTCAGAGCTTCATTAAGCTCATCTGGACAAGAGCCGGACTCTCTAATCAGTTCATCGACCGAGAAATACCTCTTCTCTCTGCCTAGAACCTTCTTGTAAATCTTCTCGAGAACTGCCAGTTCGTTTTCTGAAATGCTCATCTCAATACCTCTTTGGTTTTCCGACAGGAGCCATATAGATAGCGAACTCCTCATTGCCGTCAAGACCAATCAATTTGTCGATTTTGGTCTGGTCATAGGCAGCGATGGCACAGGTGCCAAGATTAAGAGCCTCACAAGCCAAATAAAGATTTTGGCACACGTGGCCCGCGTCCAGGAGAATCGGTTTATAAGAAGTCAGATCGTATCTCCATTCCGTTCTGTACGGGATAACGGACCAAACGAACGTGACTGCGCAATGGCCAACAAACTTCTGACCTAGAGCGGCAATGGCGACTTCGTTGGCGAAGTCTCCTTCCTTCAGAAGAATCAGAGAATGTGAAAGAGCCACGTAACGATACAAACCCTTCTTCAATCCTTTTACCAATCTAACGAAGATGTATGTTTCAAACGGATGTCGCGCGCCTGCAGATGGAACAGTTCTCAGCGTCGCGTAGTTGTTCTTTAGTACTCCTTTTACTCCCTGCGAAGACCAAAGAAGAAATGAAAGCGCTTCAAGGGATATCTTCTCATCCGAGTAAACCCTCCTGCTCTCCCTCGAGAAGATAATCTCTCTAAAATCCTTCATAAGTAGATCAGTGGAGTTGGGATCGGGGAGCTTCATGAGATCAAATCCCTCTGTGCTTTTTTCCAATGGAGGCTGAGGCTTCCCCTCCATCTGATCTGTCTTGCGTGACTCCCTTTCAGCTTCTTCCCAGATCTTGTTGCTCAAGAAGGCCCTTCCTTCCTTTCTAGTAATCATGAGAACTTCCCTCCCTTAGCTATATTAATTAGTTTAGCATAATGAAGAACCTACAAATTCAATCAGAAATGAGAAGAATCTGGAGGAAGTGAGGCTCGTTGGCGCGAGGAAGTGATGCTGGGAAGAGCATCCCAGGAAGTGATGCCCGGAAAATCATCCGGGGAAGTGATGCTGACGCCTACGCGCCAGGAGGCCAAAAGAAAAGAGAGAAGTCCCACGAGATTAAGTAGAGAGGGTGAGATGGACGAGATATGAGAGATCCCGTGCAAAAGCTTCGCAGGATGACAATTTTAGGTGATTCTGTAGGGGCGAACGGCGGTTCGCCCGAAAAGGGGGCCAAAATCCGTTGGCCGTTCACCGTCCAAAGATTCTGGCCATTTTCTCAGAGCCTAAGACTATAACTCCCCCATGTCGCCGTATGAGCAACGAAAAATAAAAGTTCTCACACGAGAACTGCTGAAGTATATCATTGATTGACCCTTCTAAGATTGCATCATCCGCATATCAGGGTTCCACCCACTAGCGCCAGGAATTCGCTGTCTGGATCAGCAGCGATCTATTCTGTGTTGGTGTCTTGGTTGCTAACCTGCATTCCCGGTAATTATA